>CAYSLK010000136.1:0-25716 GCA_964431885.1 uncultured Dehalococcoidia bacterium
ATCAGTTACTCACCATATTAATGAGTGAAATCGTGAAGACTTCGATGTATCTTTGTGTTTTGTTTGATATGTTGTGTGTATGCCTTTCATCTCCCATGTTTATCCTCTTTATATGAATAGATCCTCCCTTCTTATAATCAATTATTAGAGATGATTGATAACCCTTCACGAACAGGGGAGAATATTTAAACATTGACAAATAGAACATAAGTTCTTAACATTAACTTTGTTGTTTAATATTTAACTGGGTGTAGATAGTTAATGATAGCTTGTGTTTTGATTACACATTTTAGAGCTAAAATCGAATTGAATCGGAATGCACATTTATTTAATCGAAATGTAGTCATTGCTGATAAAGCGACATCTCTGATAGTGGATCGATCTCCCAGGATTGCGTCTATTGAAATTGGAATGACGATAGATCAAGTTCTTTTTAATTACCCTGATATTGTTTTGATATACGCAGATGAATCATACTATGAAAAGATTTTTCATGAATTAGTGATGCCTTTGCATCAAATAAGTCCACTTTTAGAACCTGCAGAACTAGGATGTATATATATAGGTATCAAGGGTCTTCTACCCATGTACACCAATATCTCTGCATTATTGGATGCTTTACTTAATGGAATCCCTGTATATTTTACTCCTCGTGTGGGAGTCGCTGAAGGAAAATTTCCCGCTTACGTTGCAGCCCTAAATAGTGATCCCAATGATGCGACGGTGTTATCCAGTAACTTGTCTTCATTTCTTGCACCATATTCGATTAATTTGCTTCCTATTCCAGATAGAATGAAGTCGAGTCTCCGTAATTTCGGGATGTATACAATGGGTCATATTTCTGCTCAGTCTGTAGGAATTTTGCAGTCGCAGTTCGGATTTATAGCTAATCTAGTATGGAACTTATCCCATGGAATTGATGACAGGCCCTTAAACGCTGTTGTCATTGAACAAGACATCACCGAACATATTGACCTATCGTTTAGTACTACAATTATGGATGTCATAGTGCTGACTTTAGAGACGATGTTACGTAATGTATTTGCGCGTCCTCAAATGAGAGGAAGGTACGTTAGAAAAATTTCTGTGGAGTTATGCACATCTAATGATCCTGTTTGGAAAAAAACATTAGTTATGAAGGAGCCGACGAATCAAATTGGAGATATAAGATCACGTATTCACAGTAACCTTAACTCAAAGAGCGATTTGCCGGGTCCCGTAGATGAAATTGTTCTAACATTGTCTGATTTCACTGATGAGCAAGGAGTGCAATCTAGGATGTTTTCATGTATTCGTGAAGATCAGATGGAACTCAATAGAAAACTTGTAAATATAGATAGAAATATTCGATCCAAAAGATGTGGGATTCCTGCTATGTATAGAGTTGTAAAAATATTCCCTAATCATATCGTACCTGAGATGCGTTATTTAAAAGTTCCTGTAGATTCATCTGTTTTAAATACTACTGAAACGCTGAATTTGCCTGTTCCGGTTGAAGTTTTAGAAAGCAATAATTCTATTCCACAAAAGCTTAGTATTAAGAGAAATAGATATCAAATAACCAAAATGAATGATCTATGGGAGATTAACTTATGGTGGATGTCTGAACCGATCCACAGAACTTACTATAAATTAGAAGATTTTTCAGGCAAATCTATTACAGTATTTCAAGACATTAATACTTCAGAGTGGTATCAACAGAATTATTGATTAGGGGAGTATTGTGATCACACCGTATGTGGAATTACATGTGCATAGTTTCTACTCATTTGGAGAAGGTTCGTCACATGTACATGAGTATCTGGATCGTGCATTGGAATTTGGCTATTCAGCCATTGGACTTACCGATACGAATCTTTGTGGAGCTTTAGAATTTGCGCGTCTTGCCAAAGGTATAGGCATAAAGCCTATTACAGGAAGCGAGATTACTTTGTCAGATTTCTCCCATTTGACTTTGATTGCTAGAACCCGAGAAGGTTATGCAAATATATCCAGATTACTTACTTATGCGAATATGAGTGATCGTAACAATCCTAGAATTGATGCCACATATTTATCCACTAATTATGAAGGTGTAGTATTACTTACTGGTTGCCGTAAAGGAGCGATTCCTTCTTTGATATCTAACGGGCGGTACAATGAGGCTCGTCGTATATTGCAACGGTATATAGAATGGTTTGGGAATGATGCTGTATACGTGGAATTGAATCAAAATTTCGTACACGGTGATACGAGACGTAATAGGGAACTTATAGGGTTGGCTCAAGATGTTGGAGCACGAGTTGTGGCTACCAATAATGTCCATTATCACCATCCAAGTCGCTATAAACTTCAAACGTCTCTTGTGGCCATCAAAAACAACTCTACGATAGATGGCGTTATTTCATCGATCAGACCAAACGGACAATTCTATCTTAAGTCTCCATATGAAATGCAGCGCATTTTTGCACATTACCCGGAGGCTATAAAAAGCACAATTGAAATTGCTGAAAGTTGCTCATTTGATTTGTCATCCGACCTCGGTTATAGACTACCCACACCATCTGTACCTCAAGGATACACACGTGACAGTTATTTTCAGAAGCTCTGTTATGAATCTGCAGTTAGACGCTATGGTTCCATTACAAATACAGTTGACAGGCGTTTAAGGGAGGAATTCAATTTAATTGAGAAGCACGAACTGGCGGGATTCCTATTGATGTATCGTGAAATTATCCAAATAGCTCAAAGATTAATGGTGGAGGAAGGATATGCCAGTCCTGAAGCCCCTCTTGAGGAGTGTCCACCTGGTAGAGGAAGAGGTTCTTCTGTAGCATTATTGACAGGGTATTTAATTGGTATTTCCCATGTTGATCCACTTGTTTATGATCTCTCGTTGGAACGTTTTTTGCCAGATGATCTTGGTATGCTTCCGGATATAGACTTAGATTTCCCCAGGTCACTCAGAGAGAAATTGATAGTGAAAATACATGAACATTTTGGCCCTGATCATGCAGTATTGGCTGGAGCTATAGCCACATATAATATGGAAGGTGCTATCTCAGACATTGGGAAAGTCTTTAGATTACCGAAAGGAGAATTAAATAGACTTGCTAAGGTGATGCATGCTCGCGATCCACGTAATATGAAAAGTGAGATGCTTAAAGAGCCTAGATTTAGAAACACAACAGATGCTCAGGGATGGTGTAATCTCATTGAGCTCGTACCTCAACTCATGGGAGCCCCCAAATACCTGGGGCAACATCCCGGAGGAGTGATATTAAGCTCATCTCCTATCTCAGATATGGTACCCATAAGATCTGGAGCGATAGATGGAAGATATATTATGGATTGGAATAAGGATAATGTATCCGATGCAGGTTTCGCTAAGATAGATGTACTATCCCTGCCTGTGTTAGATCAAATAGAAGAAGCTTTATCCCTTGTGGAATGTCGCACAAATAGTCGACCAGACCTAAGCCAGATTTCTCCTAATGATTCCAATGTATATGATCTGATTAATCAAGGCAGATCGATAGGGGTGTTTCAACTCCAGTCTCCTGCACAATTAAAAATGGCTCAACGTTTGAAGCCGCGTAACATTACTGATTTGGCTTATCAAGTTGCCCTCATACGACCGGGTGTGGGCATGAAACAAAGTGCGGTACCTCGATTCATAGAACGGTATAGATATAATATTCCCTGGCAATATGATCATCCTTTGGAAAAGCGCGCTTTGGAAAGAGGGTGTGGAATTATTGTATGGCAGGAACAGATTATTCAATTAGCTATGGATGTGGCCGGAATGAGTGGTGCTGAAGCGGATGAGATGAGACGGGCTTTTGGGAGAAGTAATAACAATTACTTAATGACTAAATATTGGAAGATATTCAAGAGTGGAGCTTTGAAAAATGGTGTGTCAGAGAGTGGGGCCAAGAAGATATTTTCTAAAATTAGTGGGCACTATATGTTTCCAGAATCTCATTCATATGCTTTCGCGATTACCGCCTATCAAGCGGCATGGATTAAGTTTTATTACCCGTTAGAATTTTTTACGTCACTAATGAATAATCAACCCATGGGGTTTTATCCGCTGGAAACCATTAAAGAAGATGCTAAATGTCATAATGTTTTCTTTATTAATCCAGACGTAAACCTTGGTGATGCAAAGTGTATTATCAAAGATAGAAAGGTTGTTATAGGGTTTAAATTTGTAAAATATGTAGGAGAACGAACAGGGAAAACCATTGTGAAAGAGAGAGACAGAGGTGGTCCTTATTTATCAGTTGGAGATTTTGTACGTCGCACGAATCTTAATTCTAAGGCGATTGAATCTCTTGTGAAGTCCGGTGCTTTTGATCATATTGAACCAAATCGCAGGGTTGCACTTTGGACTGCAGGATTATATCAAAGACGCTTCGGAACTCAAATGGTTTTACCGTTTTCGTTGGACCATAACATACCCGAAATGAAAGACTTTACAAATTATGAAAAGATGTTATTTGAATATAGTGAAACACTAGGTATATATCCTAACGGACATATAATGGAATTTTTGAGGGCCAAATTGAAGCCTAATATTGTTTCTATTTCTAAGGTGTATTCTATGAATGACGGAGTGTCAGCTGCAGTCGCTGGAGTAACTGTGGTAAGACAGCGCCCACGAGGTAAAGATGGAGTAGTTTTCATAACGATAAGTGATGAGTCAGGTAATCTTCAGTTGATCGTGTGGCCTACTGTATATGACAAATTCAGACTTGCCTTAAGTAATTCAATTGTCTTGGTACATGGAATGATTTCTAAGCGAGACAGGACTACTAACCTCATCGTCTCTCATGTAGAACAGATAAGTCATTACAATATGTTGAATGTATCACATGACTGGTACTAATGCAGGTGTTAAAAACGTTATGACTCAAAAAGTAAACGCTCATAGAGAAGTGAATATTGAACCCATCAAAGATATTACACTTAAGTCTGGCAATATATACTCTTGTTTTACAAATTATTAACGAATCTTTAGAATGTATCTAACCTGTACTGGTCCCTTAACTAGAAACTACTTATAAAGTTATAAACGGAGGATCTAAATGAGCAGGCAAATAATTGTTTATACACATCCTGAATGTACATTTTCGGATGCTCTGAAGGATGAGCTAGATGAAGAAGGAAAAGAATACGAAGAAATTAATTTAGCTCTCCTACCGGATAAATGGCTTGAACTTGAAAACCTTACAGGCGGTGAACGTATAACTCCGGTTATGGTTGAGAATGAAGTAGTGAGTGTCGGATTTCACGGTGTAGGTTGAAGTTTCTAGAAAGGGCCGTTGGCCCTATGTAACTCTATAAACTATCGGGAGTGTATGATGCGTCAAATTAAGTTTAATTCGATAGCTGTAGGAGATATCGCCCCTGATTTTCTTCTTCCCTCACTTGATAATCGTGATGTTAGACTTTCTGATTATAGCGGAAGAAAATTAATCCTCTTTATGTGGGCATCTTGGTGAGCCTGTCGAGCTCAACTGCCTGTATGGCAGAATTTCATAGATAACAACCAAAATATTGAGTTGCTGTCTGTTGCATTGGACGCCCAAGGACCTGAGAAGGTTTCTCCTTATGTTGAGAACACTCAATGTACTTTCACGACTGTTATTGACAGTAATAATATGCTCGGAGCTCTATATGGTTTTAAAGCCGTCCCTAACGGATTTTTGATAGATGAGAAAGGTATTATCCGTTACAAGCAATTGGGCGGTTTTGATATTAGGCATAAGAATGTACAAATTATCCTTAAAGAATGGCTGGATGAATCGAACCTTGAAGCAGGAATTCAGTCAGCGGTTGTTACCGATGGTGGGGAATATTCACTAGCTAATCATCATTTTCTGAAAGGGATGAGTTTGTATAAATTAGGTGAATTGGATAGTGCAGCAGCTGAATGGCGTAAGGGTGAGGAGTCTGATCCAGACAATTGGTTGATACGGAAGCAAATTTGGGCTCTGGAGAATCCTGACAAATTTTACTCAGGAGTTGTAGACTATAATTGGCAGAAAGAACAAATATCTAAGGGCCCTCAGTCTCATAAATAAACAAGATTTCATCAGAGATTTAGACTGATCAAATGAGGTGTATCACATGGATCGAGTACGAATCGGAGTTGTAGGAGTAGGGCCGAATGCCCAGATCAGTCATTTACCGGTTCTGAATTCGTTTAAAGATGTCGATATAGTCGCTCTCTGTGATATAGATGAAGATATGTTGCAGAATGCTGGTAGGCAATGGAACGTCAAAGATTTATTTACTTCTCATCATGACATGATTGAACGTACTGCATTAGATGGAATATCAGTTGTAACGGCAGTGTCGGCAGTAGGTCTAGTAGCCGGGGATTGTTTGAAGAATGGTATCAAGACATTAATAGAAAAGCCTCCTGGAATTACGCTCAAAGACACTAAAATGTTGCTGGAAGCTGCTAATGAAGGTAGGACGTGGGGGATGGTAGCTTTTAATCGTCGTTTTGTTCCTTTAGTTACAGAATCAAAGTCACTAATAGAGGCCGAAGGACCAATTATTTCCATAATTACTGAATTCCACCCATTTAATTTCGAACATTATCGTGAAGCCGGAATTAGTGAAGAAGCATTACGACATTTTCATGCTGCTCAGAGCATACATGCCGTAGATCTCATGCATTTTTTAGGTGGTCCGGTCAAGGAAGTAACAGGGGAGATGTACAGCCCACTTTCTCCCTATGGCGATTCCTTTAACGCAATGTTAAGATTCGAATCTGGAGCCGTAGGTCACATCATATGCAATTATTCTTCCTCTACTCGTATGGAACGAGCCCAAATCTTCGGTAATGGAATAACTGTGGTTTTAGAAGGTAGTCATCCTACGGGACCTATTCCCTACACGTTTGAAATGGCCAAACTCTATAAAGGTAATTTGAGGAATATCATTACCAGTGAAACTAAGGACAGTTGTTGGAACGCAGGATTTGTTCAGGAAAACCGATTCTTTATAGATTGTATCAAACATGAACGCCCTCCTCGATTGCCAGCTGCCGATTTAGAAGAAGCGGTCAGAACCATGGAAATTATAGAGTCAGTGGTAAATCACTGACTCTATACATAAAAACATGGGTGCTAGTGATTTTGTACTGTTTAAATATGCCTGTTCACTTCGTTGATTTAAGTCTTACTGTTGACTTACAGGGCTTATATAATGCATTACGGCTCTCTCTATGATAAATTACAGTGAATAATGCAGATACTAACCAATCATATGTGATTAATTTTAAAAAGGAAAAAACAATGACCATTTCAAAAGAAATTTCCTCACCCTCCTTCAAGATAAAAATGATGTTGGGCGTAAACGTGCCAATGAGAGATGGTGTCAATATATCGACAGATATATATCTGCCAGATGTTGGGACACCCGTTCCAGCTATTTTGATCAGGACTCCTTACAATAACAATACTGAAAGCGTGGTGGAGGAATGTGTATATTTTGCCTCTAGAGGATATGCTGTAGTTGCGCAAGATGTACGAGGAAGATGGGACTCAGAAGGCGACTGGTATCCATTCATAAACGAAGCAGAGGATGGTTTTGATTCCCAGGAGTGGGTGGGGTCTCAATCCTGGTGTGATGGTAATCTTGGCACGATGGGAGGCTCATATTTGGCAATGGTGCAATGGCAATCTGCACCTCTAAGAAGCCGCTATTTAAAGGCTATGGTTCCACGTGTTGGATATTCCAATTTTTATCATAATTGGGTCTATACAGGAGGAGCATTTCAGTTAGGATTTAATTTAAGATGGTGCGCAGTGCAGATGCATACAAGAACAAATCAAGTACAGTATCCTTGGATGCCCGAGGATAATAATCTTCGTAACCTACATTGGCATTTACCTTTGATCAATATGGATGAAGCAGCTGGAAGAATAAACAAAGTATGGAAGGACTGGATTAATCATCCAGATTATGGGGATTATTGGAGTGGAATGAGGCCAGCTGAGGAGAATTATGGCGATGTTGCCGTTCCTGCCTATGGTTTAGGCGGATGGTACGATGTTTTTCTTCAATCTACACTGGACAATTTTGTAGGGGTAAGAAAACAGGGGATATCTCCAGGTAAAGAAAATCAGAAAGTCCTAATAGGACCTTGGATTCATGATACCGGTAACATGGGGAAGAGTACAGTGACCGGAGATCTTGATTTCGGTGACAATGCAAGAATTGATTTATATAAGGAACACGTACGGTGGTTTGATTATTGGCTAAAAGGTATTCAAAATGGTATCAATGGAGAGCCTCCAGTCAAAGTGTTTGTGATGGGATCAAACGAATGGAGGTATGCTAAAGATTGGCCGATACCTGGCACAAACTTCACACGGTTCTACATACATAGTGAAGGTAATGCGAATTCCTTGTTTGGAAATGGTACCCTGAATATAGAAGAGCCTTCGTCTGAATCTCCTGATAGTTATTCTTATGATCCTGAGCATCCTGTCATGACCTTGGGTGGAAGTACCTGTTGCTCCGAAGCACAAACTCCTATTTCCATGGGGCCAAGAGATCAACAATCGGTCGAATGGCGTCCTGATGTTCTAGTATATACATCACCTATTCTTCAGAATGATTTAGAAGTAACAGGCCCTATTAAAATGATTTTATATGCTTCAAGTGATGCTAAAGATACAGATTTCACGGCTAAGCTGGTGGATGTCTCACCTGAAGGTACTTCGATTAATGTGGCTCAGGGGATTATACGGGCAAGGTATAGAGATTCCTGGGACAGTCCAACTTTACTTGAACCCGGACGAGTATATGAATACGAAATAGACTTATGGTCTTCGAGTAATTGCTTTTTAAAAGGCCACCGAGTTCGCTTGGAGATATCCAGTAGCAATTTCCCTCAATTTGATCGAAATCCCAACACCGGTAATCCATTTGGTCAAGATAAGGAGATGCAAATAGCTCATCAGATTGTCTATCATGATGAGAAATATCCTTCTCATATTGTGTTACCAGTTATACCTAATTAGGGGGCAAGTAGTGGCACGCATATCTCAACTGACCGAAAGAAATAACTTACCTGAAACTGACAGACATATTTTTGATAGCATAGCAAGTACGAGAGGCAAAGTTGCAGGTCCGTTTGCGATGTTACTCCATAGTCCTGAAATAGCAAATAGAACAGCTAGTTTGGGTGAATACATAAGGTTCAATTCAGGATTATCTGGAGAGATACGAGAATTGTTAATTATAACTGTTGCAAGAGAGTTGAATTGTAATTTTGAATGGTCAGCTCACGAGCCACTGGCAAGAAAAAATGGTGTGAGAGATGAGGCAATAACGGTCGTGGCAAATTCAGGTGCACTTGATAAATTAACGTTTGATGAGGCACTATTAGTAGATTATGCTAGGCAATTATGTCGTACCAACAAGGTCTCGCAAGAAACTTTTGATAAAACTCAGGAGAAATATGGTGATAGAGGGATTACAGAAATAACGGCCACCTTGGCATATTACATAATGCTAGCCAATATACTCAATGCTTTTGAAGTTGAGCAGCCTATAGGCACTCCCGTTTTACCCTGATATAAGAAATAAATTTTAAACTACTCAAGTTTGTACAAACAACTTTCGTGTATTCTAATAGTAGGCTAATCTTGTGGATTTTGATCAATTTAATAGATTAGCTATCTCTTTTTTATCGTCTTCGGAAAGGATCCAATCGCCAGTCTTGGCGTTAGTGACAACCTGTTGAACGTTTCGAGCCCCGGCTATTACAGACGCAACCGAAAGATCTGATAATAGCCATGAAAATGCTAAATCAAGTAAAGTATGATTTCGTTTTAACGCAAAATCAGTTAGCTTTTCGATTAGATCGAAATTCTCATTGGTGAACATACCACGATGATCTTCCTCCAATCTGGTTCCAACTATTGGAGATTGACCCCTCTTAAATTTGCCGGTGAGAAATCCGTTAGCTAGAGGATAGTATGGTAATATCCCTATGTTATATTTATAACATAGAGGTAGTAATTCTGATTCTATTTCCCGGTCAAGTAAATTATATCTTGGTTGAGTACTTATGAAAGAGGAAAGTCCTAGACTTTTAGCCGTCCAGTACGATTCACATACTTGCCACGCGTTAAAATTCGAGCATCCTATGTAACGAACTTTCCCTTGGTGTATCAGATCGTTCAGAGCCCTTAGAGTTTCCTCTATAGGTGTATGCGGATCCCACCAATGGATCTGATAGAGATCTATATAATCTGTTCTAAGTCTATTAAGGCTAGCTTCTACTTCTTGTATTATATGGCGTCGTGAGTTGCCAGCTTGGTTCGGTCCCTCCGCCATGGGACTTGAGACTTTAGTTGCTATCACAACGTCATTCCTTTTGCCTTTCAGAGCATCGCCGATGTATCTTTCTGAATCCCCGTTACTATAAGCGTTTGCAGTGTCAAAGAAATTGATACCACAGGTTAATGCTTTGTCAATGATGTCTTTTGTACCTTTGTAGTCAACTCTCTTACCAAAGTTATTGGTACCTAAACCTATAGATGACACATAGAGTCCTGACTTGCCTAATCTTCGGTATTCCATCAAACCTCCTTCTTCAAAAAGTGGATGGATTTAGCATTTATTTCGCCGGGCGACCAGTAGGCCATCTTCCCTGGAAACTGTAATTGCAAAAGGTATGGAGTCTATTTGTAAAGCTATTTCCCTGTCTTTGGGATGAAATTGTGGTTGTTCCGGGTCATCGTATTTTTTTGATTCTTCACCACATAGGATTAAAGATGAAACAGCACTATGGTCAGGTTTTTCACCCCTCAAGAGGTTGCGAATATACAGTGCACATTGCTCATCTTCATCTGATCGTTCCTTCCCTTCTACACCCATGGCAACAATTGTCACCAATGCTGGGGATGTGCTTAAAATTGCATTCACAGTAGCTTGGGCAGTTACCAGAGACCCAATGTAAATTTGATTCGCTTTCCTCACTGTATTAACGCCGACTGTTCCAGCTCTAGTGGACTGGATCAATGTCTTTCCATTTATATTTGCTTTAGATATCTCGAAAGGGGAGTTTCCATAATCAAAACCAGAAGGTTTCTGTCCTCCTACTTCTCCAATACATAGATCGCCTATTCCGTCTTTTTTCAAAGATAATGCTTCCTTAACTTCACCTACAAGAATTATTTTGTTTGCGCCTCTTTTAATCGCTATTGGAGCCGTAGTGAAAGCTCTAAAAATGTCCAATACAATCACTGTGCCTTCTGCATTACGTGCGCCTTCTATGAGACTAGCGATCCTGATTTCCATCTAAGCTGTTCCTCCAAATGATATACGTAATATCTTTACTAATTTCCGTGACGGATGGTATAGGTGAGGAAGAGATTATGTGCCTAAGGGTACTGTAATTCTAGAATTACACCAGGTACTCAACCGAGCCCCTTAGGAAGAACGAATTCAATGTCTTCTTTGGGGCCTTCTATAGTTATCACAGAAGAGGGATTTAAGAATGAAATCACCTCCTGTACTAGAGATTCTGGAGTTGATGCACCTGAGGTGATGCCAATCTTATCGACATCTGTTATCCAATCAAGGTTTAGGTCGTTCGGTCCATTTATTAGATGAGCTGTTACGCCATTGGATAATGCCACATCTCTTAGTCTATTACAATTCGAGCTATTTTCAGAACCTACAACTAACAACAGATCTACCATGGTACATAGCTGTTTGACCACACTCTGTCGATTAGTTGTCGCATAGCAAAGATCGTTTCTTACGACTGTGTCCGGAAATTGTGATTTAATCCTGTTTATAGATTTTTCAGTATCATCGACAGAAAGGGTTGTCTGAGTTAACACCACCACGGGAGTCGAGGGAGTCCAATTCGGGCTTTCGATTTCTTCTCTGTCATCGACAAGGAACATTGGGTATTGACCCATAGTCCCCTTAACTTCTTGGTGACCACGGTGGCCTACCAACATAAGTTTCCGTCCTTCTTTTGCGTATTTCTTTGCCTCGTTATGAACCTTAGTCACTAGAGGGCACGTTGCATCAATAATTGTTAAATGCTGTTCTTTTGCTTTTTTAAAGTCTTCTGGAGGTGATCCATGGGCTGAAAATACCACGGTCGATCCTACAGGTATATCTGACACATCTTCAACGGTTATAGCGCCCTTCCTCTCTAAATCTGTAACTACGTACGTGTTGTGAACTATTTGATGTTTCACATATACAGGTGGACCAAATTTATCTAAAGCCAATTCTACGATATCGATGGCCCTCACGACTCCGGCGCAAAATCCACGGGGCATTCCTAGATATATTTTCACTTAAGGTCCTCCAGACATACAATTCTGAGAGATTCTATCATAGATCTTGATAAGAATTACATATTTAGGGTTGTACTATATTGCAAGTACGGATGTTATACTACTGGTACGTCCAAATCGACATATTTTGTGGAGAATCAGTATGCGAATAGCCGAAAGAATGAACAGATTGGGGACAGAAACTGCATTTGAAGTTCTTGCTGCGGCGCAAAGACTGGAAGCTGAAGGACTCGATATAGTTCACCTTGAGATTGGAGAACCAGATTTTGATACGCCTGATAATATTATTCAATCTGGTAAGAAGGCTTTAGGAAAGGGTTACACACATTACAATCCATCGCCGGGTTATTCTGATCTTAGGGAACATATTGCTCAAGAGGTGTCAGATACTAGAAGTATATCCGTAAAGAGTGACAATGTTGTTGTAACGCCTGGCGGAAAACCCATAATGTTTTTCGTTATGCTCGCCCTGATAAATCCAGGAGATGAAGTTCTATATCCTAACCCCGGCTTTCCGATTTACGAATCGATGATCAATTTTGTTGGCGGAGTGCCAGTTCCAATGAGACTGCATGAAAGCAAACTATTTAGTATAGATGTGGATGAGATATCAAATCAAATCACTGATAAAACTAGGCTTATGATAATTAATTCACCCAACAATCCTTGTGGTAGCGTAATATCGGAACAGGACATGAGTACTTTGGCCGAGTTAGCAATAGCAAATGATATTGTAGTACTTTCTGATGAGATCTACATACGCTTCTTATACGAAGGTAGTCACATTAGTATTGCGTCATTCCCAGGAATGAAAGACAGGACGATTATACTGGACGGATTTTCTAAGTCATACGCTATGACTGGGTGGCGAATCGGATATGGGATAATGCCAGATGAATTAGTGGAACCTATATCTAGATTGGTGACTAATAGTGTTTCCTGCACGGCGAGCTTTACACAAATGGCTGCACTTGAAGCCCTAACTGGATCTCAAGATGGATCATACAATATGGTTGAGGCGTTCAAGAGTCGTAGAGACGTAATCGTCGACGGACTTAACAGCATATCGGGTATAAGGTGCTTGAAGCCTAAAGGTGCCTTTTATGTCTTTCCAAACATACAGGATACTGGCATGAATAGCAAAGACTTCGCTGAAAGATTACTCAGCCAAGGAGGGGTCGCAGCTCTTGCGGGTGAAGCATTTGGTGAGTATGGGAAAGGATACTTGAGATTCTCCTTCGCAAATTCCATGGATAATATAGAAAAGGCTATAGGCAGAATTGATCAATTTGTAAGGCACTATATATAGATGGTCAGTTAGGGGGTAAGTTCGGTAATTATGGGTACTCTCAGAGTTGCTATGGCTCAAGTAAACGTTACCGTTGGAGATCTAAAAGGTAATACAGAAAAGATAGTGCAATACGTGAATGAAGCTAGGGAATTTCAGGCCGATGTAGTAGTGTTTCCCGAATTAGCAATCACTGGATATCCGCCGGAAGACCTGTTAATGAAATCTCATTTTATTCAAGATAATTTAGATATGATGAACTATGTTAGAGAGAGATCTAACGATATAACCGTGATAGTGGGATTAGTTGATCTCCTCGACGGAACTCGAAATGCAGCGTCGTTTATTAACGATGGGAACTTGGTAGATGTATATCAAAAAATCCAACTACCCAATTATGGTGTTTTCGACGAAAAACGCTATTTTAAGAGCGGAAAATCTTCTCCTGTATATGTAGTCAATGGTATCAAGATGGGGATTAACATTTGTGAAGACATATGGTATCCAGACGGTCCGATATTACTTCAGAGTAAATTAGGTGCGGAGGTAATTATAAACATTAATGGTTCTCCTTATCATCAAGGTAAACCGAAATTGCGCAAACAGATGTTGACTGAACGTGCCATCGATAACGAGGTTTTCGTAGTTTATGTGAACCTTGTCGGTGGACAGGATGAACTCATTTTTGATGGGAACAGTATGATACTAGATCCTAGCGGGAAAGTGCTGTCTGAAGGTGAATATTTTATTGAAGATCTTGTAATCACTGATTTAGATATGGGGTCTTTACATCAACCCTCCATTAAGGATTCACGAAAGTTACAATCGTATGAGGAAAAAGAGCATGCGATTCATATATCACATTATGCCTGTAGGCCGAATAAACCTCCCATACCTGAAAAGTTAATACGTGAAAAGGATGGACTTGAAGAAATTTACGACGCACTGGTATTGGGAACTCATGATTATGTGAGATAAACTGGATTTCATGGAGTATTGGTGGCTATGTCTGGAGGCATTGATTCCAGTTTGGTGGCGGGCATAGCCTCTGATGCACTGGGTCCTGAAAATGTTTTAGGCGTTTCGATGCCGTCTAGATTTTCATCGGAAGGAAGCATTATTGACGCACAGGAACTAACGAAGAATATCGGAATGGAACTACATACTCTGAATATAGAAGATGTCTTTTCCGCTTGTCTTGGAATTTTGGATCCACTTTTCCAAGGTACGGAGTGGGGTGTTGCCGAAGAGAATATTCAGGCTCGTATCCGAGGTAATCTAATAATGTCCATCTCTAACAAATTTGGTCTTATGGTTTTAACTACAGGAAACAAGAGCGAGATGTCTGTTGGATATGCGACTATCTATGGCGACATGGCTGGCGGCTTCTCTGTAATAAAAGATGTTCCAAAGACTCTGGTATATCAATTAGCTAAATACCGCAATAGTCTAGGGTCAACGCCAGTGATTCCTCCTGTAATTTTAACTAAACCCCCTAGTGCCGAGTTGAAACCTAATCAGACCGACCAGGATAGTCTGCCTGAATACGAAATTTTGGATTCGATATTGAAAGCTTACATAGAAGAAGACGCAAGTTATAGTGATCTTATTCAGAGAGGATTTAATCCCGGGACTGTAAAAAAAATTATAGCCCTAGTTGAGGCCAATGAATATAAGAGGAGGCAAGCGCCTCCAGGTATTAGGATCAGTCAAAGGAATTTTGGACGTGACCGCCGGATGCCTATAGCTAATACCTATAGATCATTTTAATGTATCAGTTTCCTTAACTGAATTGATATCAAATCAATTAGTATCACTAGGGAGATATAACAAATCAATAGCACAAGAACCCGGTCGTATTGAAACCAACTCATACGGATCATAAATTCTCTTCCCAATCCTCCTGCCGATACTAGTCCAACTACAATGGTTGTTCGTGTTATTACTTCCCATCTATATGTCAGATAAGTTAGAAACTGAGGTAACACTTGGGGAAATATGCCGTAAAACAATATCTGGTATTTGTTTGAGCCGCTTGCTTTTAACGCTTCAATCGGACTCTGGTCTAAATTTTCAACTAACTCCGCTGATAATTTCCCCAATATGCCATAGTTGTGTATCGCAAGAGCTATTGCCCCTGGTAGGATACCAGGAGACAAAACGAAAATAAGCAACATGGCTATTAGTAATTCTGGTGTTGCTCGCGTTATCATGAACAGAGTTCTTACTAGCCTAAACAGCAACAGTCTATCGATTCGATTGGATGAAGAAATCTCTCCAACAACCATATTTCTAGAGCCGTGCAAGAAAGTCATCAGTACGCAGATACCGGCTATTCCTATAGCTAGCACGCTCATTCTAATAGTTTCCAAAGAAAAGTATAATGCAGATTGCCAGTATTCTAAATTAAATAGTGCATGTTCTCGATCTAAGTTCGCTCCAGCAAGTTGTTGAACAAAACTCCCGAGATTTTCACGAGATTCACTCGTTAATATATCCAGGATACCCCCGTAGTTGTCCGATAATATCGAGCTCCAGGATATGATGATCAGGATCAATAATGTAAAAAGAGATAGGTTGACTATATTTAGTGGATATTTAATATTACTCACCTTTATGACTATGAATCCATAAACAGGGTTTTCATTTTGCTAACGATCTTCTTACAGTGGAACTCCATATATCCACTATAGTAATCAGTAAGATGAGGAATATGAGGAGTGTCCACACTTGATTGTAAAGTAGTTCGTCCAAAGAAATTTGAATTTGATATCCTAAGCCTCTAATGCCTATGAAACTCAATATGGCAGCAGATCTGATACCACACTCAAACCTGTAAAAAGTGTAGCTCAACATGTCGGGCAGGGCATGTGGCAGGCGCCCATAGAACAGTACTTTCATCTCAGAGGCTCCAGATGCCCTCAATGACTTCAGCGCATCATTAGGAACGTCCGAAATAATGTCTGCGTAGATTCTTCCGAGTATGCTGCTGTATGGGATTGCAAGTGCTAAGATTGCAGCTATAGGAGTTAATCCTATAGCGACAACAAAAAACCAAGCCCATACAAGTTCATGTATGGATCTCAATACAGATAAGATACAGCGCATAAAATAAATGGTCCACATCTTGGAATAACGGGAAGGCGTTAAAATACCGGAACCAACTATACCGAGTGGGAGACCGATCAAAATAGCCAACGAAATACTCGCCACAGCGTAATTAAGAGTTATCCACGATGACTGCAGTGCCATGCCGAGAAATGATGGAGATATATCTAGAGTTATCAATCCGTGTAGCATATCAAGAATGGATTTGGTGCCCCCGGAGTGGAATATATTCGAATCCCACTTAATTGAAAACAGACTTATGGTGAATACACCAAACAGAATCAATGTCAGTAATCCACGATTACCTATATCAAGGAGTTTATAACGGTTCATTTAATATATCCGGTGACAAATTGTACAGGTCGTCCAGCATAGCGTCAGTTAACAAATTTGTGGGTACATCAAATTGAATCTCACCCTTTTTAAGGCCTATAATCCTATTAAAATACTCTTTGGCTAGCTCAACTGAATGGATGCTTGCTATCAATGTTTTTGAGGACTCACTGGATATATCTGCAAGGAGGTTAATTATATTTCGGGCTCTTGTTGGATCTAGTGAAGAAACAGGTTCGTCGGCAATTATTAATTTAGGATCTTGAACGAGAAGTCTTGCTATGGCTACTCTCTGTTGTTCTCCTCCTGATAACTTGGATACCCTTACTCGCAATTTGTTAGGAAGGATTACTCTGTCTAGCGCCTTAATAGCAATTTCAACTTCCCGTGGGGTCACTAGCGAAATTATAGATTTAAGCAGGTTCCACTGGCCTAGTTTTCCAGCCAATACGTTATTAACGACATTCAGGTTCTGGACAAGGTCAAACCTTTGATGAATAAAGCCTACCAATTGGGATAGAGTTCTACCTGGCTGCAGTTCAGAGATAGGAGTTCCTTCCAATAATATTGAGCCTTCACTTGGTGCAGTAACTGCACCTATCATATTAAGTAAAGTTGTTTTGCCACTACCACTGGAGCCAAGTATCGCAACTTTTTCTCCGTACGCTATATCGATAGAATTTACATGAACAGCTGTTAAGTCCCCGTAAGTTTTTGTTACACATTTCACCTGTAAAATATAATCAGGCAAGTTTGTATGTAGCATTTTATTCTAGTATTTTCAATGAGCGTGCTATGTTTTCTATCTCTACATAATTGGAGTTATCTGAGGAAATGAATCTTTTTGCATTAAATAAATCCAAAACTTCTTGATTCTTATTGTCTATGCCTATTAAGATCGATTTGAGTTGCTCCGTGAATCCCTCTCCATAGGATTCGTCCAAATCTCCCCTCACCGTCCAGTTATAATCATAATATGGTGGACTAGTGTAGAATGATTTAACTTTAGTGGTGTCTACCCTGCCACTATCTACTGCAGCATCCCATACTGCCTCACTCAATACGCCGGCCTGGTATGCTCCACTTTCTACAAGTGCCCATGTTTTATCGTGTGAACCTGAGAAACTAGGGATGCCCTGAAAATCGGTTTCTGGATTAATGCCCGATTTTAACAAGAAATGGCGGGGCATCAGATGTCCAGAAGTAGAATTTGGGCTACCGAATGTAAATGTTAATCCCTCAAGGTCGGAGAGAGTCTTTATTTTAAGATTACTCTGGGCAATAAATTTAGAATGAAATGATGCATCTCGTTCTCTCTGAGCAATAACTTTCGATCCAGAGACAAAATTACGAGCCTGTACGCCGGAAAGGCCGCCCAACCAGGCCAGTTGGATCTCCCCTCTTTTAAAGGCTTCCACAGTCGCTGCATAGCTGATTGTGGGAATGTACTCAACTTTAACATTGAGCTGTGATTCTAGGTGGTCTGTCAATATTTCAAATCTTCGAACTAATTCTGCAGATGACTGGTCGGGAATTCCAGATATTGATAAGGTCTTAGTTTCAATGTTCTGTGTACAGGCTATAGTGAACAGAATTGCTAGAATTAATGATTCTGGTGCATATTTATACATCGATACCCTTTACTGAAGTTGTATTATTAATATTAATAGTTATCATTAATATAGTCAATGAATTCTACTACAAATTGCTGGTATGTGAAACAACTCTGTGCTTACTATTCTCTGTTCAAATCACAAGTCATTTATAGGAGTATCCTTTCATCAATTGTTTGTAAAGAAATTTAACTCAATCACGTGTTATTATTGGAAAGATCACTGTAAAGAATTCGCCGAATTATAGGAGCCAAAAATGAAGCTTGGTGTAGTGTTCCCTCAAACTGAGATAGGACAGGATAGCGGTGCCGTGAAAGACTATGTGCAGACTGCGGAAAGTTGTGGATACAACCATATTGTGGCGTTCGATCATGTTGTGGGAGCTAACCCTGGCAGTCGTCCAAATTGGAAAGGCTTCTATTCGAACACCGATATGTTTCACGAGATACTCGTGTTGTTTGGCTATATATCAGCAATTACCGAGAAGATTGGACTAGTAAGTGGGATACTTATCCTCCCTCAGAGGCAAACAGTTTTGGTTGCAAAACAGGCCGCAGCTATAGACGTTTTAAGTAACGGTCGATTAAGGCTTGGAATTGGAGTAGGTTGGAATCAGGTTGAGTATGAAGCTCTTGGGGAAAATTTTCATAACAGAGGTAAGAGATGTGAAGAACAAATTAAACTCTTAAGATCTCTTTGGACAGAGGAACTTGTTACATTTAACGGTACGTGGCATAAGATAACCGATGCCGGCCTGAACCCACTTCCAATACAGCGTCCAATCCCTATATGGATGGGGGGGATTTCAGACAACGTTTTAGAGAGAATTGGTAAACTGGCAGATGGCTGGTATTTACCCGGTGGAACTGATCCCAAGACGGTAACTCCAATGATTGAGAAGGTCAAGAAACACGCCAGAGACTCAGGACGTGATCCTGATGAAATAATGATTGAGTGTTCAATTTCTATTGCGGACGGTACTCCGGATGATTGGCGACAGAGAGTACTAGAAAGAAGAGATTTTGGTGTTACACACCTCTCGATTAACACCATGAATGGAGGATTGTCTTCAGCAGAGTCACACATCAAACGTATAGAGGAATTCATGGAAGTGTGGAAGTCACTCAATTATCAGATTGAGCGGTGAAGTATCGCTATTCAGCAAATAGATTGATAAGGGGCTACAAAAAAGGGGTCGAGACTCTATGGATGAGAAATTACAACGCACTGCTTTATATGAGAAACATGCGGCTCTAGGAGGTCGTATGGTTTCTTTTAGTGGATGGGATATGCCTTTACAGTATGCTTCAATACTTAATGAAGCAAGAGCGGTCCGTTCGTCCGCAGGGATATTTGATGTTTCGCATATGGGTAGATTAAATATTAGTGGTATGGGTGCTGGTGATTTACTGAACAGAATTCTAAGTGTCGATGCAACTAAATTGCGGATTGGTAAATCGAAATACAACTTGATATGTACAGAAAACGGCGGAATAATAGACGACTGTATAGTTTATCGTAAAGCTTATGACAACTATCTAATTATACCCAATGCCGCGAATACAGCTAATGTTCTCCAGTGGATAAAAACCCATATAAATGATGATCAAATTTTGATAGAAGATCTGACATATAAATCTTCAATGATTGCTCTCCAGGGTCCTAAGTCTTTGACAATTGCACAACAACTCACGTCAACCGATTTGTCTAAATTAGGTAGGTTTACCGCAGTGCGTGGCCGAGTGGCTGGAGTGGACACATTCTTAGCAAGAACTGGGTACACGGGTGAAGATGGACTAGAACTTATTATTCCTGCATATGAGTCAAATGTGGTCTGGGATAATATTATCTCTAAAGGAGCTGCACCATGTGGTTTGGGATCTAGAGATGTACTCCGATTGGAAGCCGGTCTATTACTACATGGTAACGACATGGACGTAACTACTAATCCGTATGAGGCAGGATTGGACAAATTTGTCGATCCAGATCGTCTAGAATATGTAGCTAGAAAATCACTTAAAGACATAAGAGATCAAGGAGTGCAGAGGAAACTGGTGGGCTTTATTCTAGTGGAGCGCGGTATACCTAGGCAAGGATACCAAATATCAGACGGTAAGAAACAAATTGGAGAAGTAACCAGTGGTGGTTATTCCCCGACTCTTGACAGGAGTATAGGTATGGGATATGTTCCTACCGTCTCTGCGAATGTAAACTCTCAAATTGCTATAGATATTAGGGGTAAACATGTGAAAGCTCAGATTACAGCCCTACCTTTCTATACTCGGAGTGCAACAATATGATGATATCTGACTTAAGATATTCAGAAGACCATGAGTGGGTTAGTTTTAACGAAGATGGCACCGCGTTGATAGGCATTAGCGAATTTGCAGCTGAAAGTCTTGGAGATATTGTGTTTGTTGATCTTCCTGAGGTTGGTTCTAAATTGACGCAATTTGATAAAATGGGTGAAATAGAATCTGTTAAGGCAGTGTCGGATTTGTATTCTCCCTTAAGCGGAATTGTTAAAGAGATCAATCAAACTCTAATTGCTAAACCAGAATTAGTGAATGAGAGTCCTTTTGACGCTGGTTGGATGCTTAGGATACAGCCTGAAGGCTTGGAAGAAGTAGATAACCTTATGACTCCCGAAGGATACGAATCGCATTTAGCATCTCGTGGATAGGCATACTTGATATATGTTTGATCAGCCTGAATTCATTTCACCCTACACACCGAATACCGATACGGATAGAGAAGAAATGTTGGCAGCTATTGGCGTTGGATCGGTAGACGAACTTTTCGAAGACATTCCACTTCATTATCGTAATCCCCAGTTAGATCTCCCTTCCTCATTGTCAGAACTAGAGTTAAGGATCCATATAAACGAGTTGGTTAGCAAAAATGTAATACCTGGTGAATTCACCTGCTTTTTGGGAGCAGGTTCATATAGACATCATATACCCGCCATTGTTCAGAGGCTGATATCCAGAGGTGAGTATATGACTGCGTATACACCGTATCAACCTGAGGTGTCGCAAGGAACTTTACAAACTGAATATGAATTTCAGACGCTATGCTGTTTATTGACAGGGATGCCGGTATCTAACGCCTGATTGTACGACGGTGCTACTGCTCTTGCAGAAGGAGCACTAATGGCATGCAGGGTTACTAGGCGCAATAAAATAGCTGTTCTAAAAACTGTCTCTCCATTTTATGTACAGGTTATGAAGACCTACACAGAGTCTCAGGGAATAGAAATATATTTCCTTGATGAGGAAGATCAATCATTACAAACTGAAACTGCATGCCTAGTGATACAACAACCAAATTTCTTAGGATACTTAAGGGATGGACAAATATATGCAAATATAGCACATGGACATGGAGCTCTCTTAGTATCGTACGTTGATCCAATTTCATTAGGTATGTTTAAACCTCCGGGTGATTATGGCGCAGATATTGTGGCCTCTGAAGGTCAAGCAATGGGAGTACCTACAGCGTTTGGGGGGCCATACGTGGGGATTTTTGCTTGTAAAGAGCAGTTTATTAGACAGATGCCCGGCCGCATTGTTGGAAAGACGGTTGATACTGAAGGGAAGATAGCATATGTTCTAACTCTACAGACTCGTGAACAACATATTAGACGAGAAAGAGCCACTTCGAATATCTGTACCTCTGTTGCCCTTATCGCACTAATGTCAACCATTTATATGGCGGCTAACGGCAAGAGAGGCATGAAGAATATTGCTGAATTATGCTATCAGAAGTCTCACTATGCTATGTCTCTAATCGAGGATATACCGGGTTTCTCAGCACCAGTTCAAGGGACTTTCTTTCAAGAATTCGTGGTCCTTTGTCCTTTGTCACCTTCTCTTATTAATCAAAGACTTCTTGATTATAGGATCATTGGTGGTTTAGACCTCAATAAAATACTTAAAACAGATATACTGTCTGAACCCAATGGTATGCTTATTAGTGTGACGGAAATGAATTCCCGAGCGGACATTGAGGCTTTGGCACATGCCCTTGCAGAAATAAGTAAGGAACACTTTAAATGAAAAATATATGGGAAAGGTCTTCGAAGGAACGTAGGACGCTTCTTATGGACAGAAGTGTCCAGGGTAGGATTGGCTCAACTTTCATTAAATCGGATGTCCCATTGCAAGAGCGACCTTCCCAAGATATGTTGCGATCAAATCTAGATTTTCCAGAAGTAAGTGAGGCGGAGCTGGTTAGATACTTTTCACAGATAAGTCAGTTTAATTTTTCTATAGATCATAACTTTTACCCCTTGGGAAGCTGTACGATGAAGTATAACCCTAAGATTAACGATGAAGTAGCATCAAATGCAGGGTTTGCTGATATTCATCCGCTACAGCCTGATGCTACAGTGCAAGGCGCACTTGCAGTGATGTTTGAATTACAAGAATACCTCAAATCTATAACTGGAATGAATGGGATATCTTTGGCACCAATGGCCGGGGCTGATGGTGAATTAGCAGGTATCCTGATGATGAGGTCGTATCATTTAAGTAACGGGGAGGAGATAAGAGACAAAATACTGATACCAGATAGTGCCCACGGTACTAATCCTGCTTCAGCTGCTATGGGTGGATTCAAGGTTGTGACTTTACCTTCAGATTCTAGGGGAGATACAGATATTATGGCTCTAAGGGCTTCAGTGGGAAAGGATCTCGCTGGGTTAATGATAACGTTGCCTAGTACATTAGGTATTTTTGATTCAAATATTATAGAAGTTATTCAGATAGTCCACGATGCCGGAGGATTGGTTTATGGGGATGGTGCTAACTTGAATGCTCAATTAGGACGAGTCAGAATGGGTGACCTTGGATTCGATGTTATGCATTCCAATTTACATAAAACATTTACACAGCCTCATGGAGGTGGCGGACCGGGAGCCGGTCCCGTTCTTGTTGGAGAGAAACTAAAGCCATTCTTGCCCTCACCAATTGTTATAAAGAAAACCGATGATTGTGGTGGAGTCAAATACGAATTGCACTCACCTGACGATTCTATAGGAAAGATGGGAGCCTTCCATGGCAATTTTGGTGCTTTGGTGAGAGCTTATGCTTATATTAGGACATTAGGAAGTGAAGGAATTCCGCGTATTAGTGAAGATGCTGTAATCAATGCTAATTACATCATGAGTCAACTAAGGGGATATTATGATTTACCTTACGATCGAACATGTATGCACGAAGTCATTCTTTCTGTACGTAATCTAAAGAGAGAATTCGGTATTAGTGCCTTAGATGTTTCAAAACGGTTGATAGATTATGGAATTCATCCTCCCACTATGTATTTTCCTCTTATAGTAGATGAAGCACTAATGATAGAACCTACTGAGACCGAGAGCAAAGAAACAATTGACTACTTTATTGATGTGATGAAGGAAATAGCCAAAGAAGCCCGAACCGATCCAGAAGTAATACGTAATGCTCCACATAATGCCCCGAACACTAGATTGGATGAAGCACTGGCTGCCCGACGGCCGGATTTGCGCTGGAAAAGAATAGACAAGTAATCACTGGTATAATCATAATTAAAAGAATTCATATTTTAGCCGGAATAAGTAAGGAGAAGCTCATGGTTGAATTAGGACAGGAGGCACATAATTTTGAATTGCCGTCACACACAGGGGACATCGTAAGTCTAAGTGACTATCGAGGAAGCAAGAATGTTATTTTGTCTTTCCACATATTTTCTTTTACAGGTGGGTGAACACACCAAGTCTCTTCATT
The DNA here is from genome assembly GCA_964431885.1 of uncultured Dehalococcoidia bacterium. Taxonomy (GTDB): domain Bacteria; phylum Chloroflexota; class Dehalococcoidia; order Lucifugimonadales; family CAUZEB01; genus CAUZEB01. The sequence continues at coordinate 24,437 of CAYSLK010000136.1, forward strand.
CAGAATAGCCAATGACCAGTTTGAAGAGGCTGATACCCAGGTTTTGGGTATTAGTACCGACGCAAGAGCGACCCAGACAGCATTTGCAGCATCATTAGGTAATATTCCCTACCCTGTATTATCCGATTTTCATCCTAAAGGCCATGTGTCTACAGCATTTGGTGTGTATAACCAGGATCGAGGTACCTCCGACCGCGCTATTGTTATTATAGATAAGGAAGGTATTATCCGTTTCAGGAAAATTTATAGTACAGCTACAGATCTTAATACTGCAGATATATTAGACGAAATTAATGCGTTATAATTTTGGTAAGACAAGTTGTATGCTGATTAATTACATATACCCTTCGTTATATACGACCTCTCTTTCCTACTTTGAGTGTTAATATGCCTCTATCTAATTTTGCAGATACGACTTTTAAGGAAGATGATCACGTTTTAATGATAGACCGTAAAGGTCGACAGTACTTGCTTACATTAGGACGAACAGAAACCTTCAGAAGTCATCTCGGCGGTATCCTGCATTCAGATATTATAGGGCTGGCCCCGGGTTCTAGGGTTATAACCGACAGTGGCCATAAACTATTGGCGATTAAACCGAGAATGGCCGATTATATTCTTGAAATGCCTAGGATAGCCACAGTTGGTTACCCAAAAGATATAGGGGCTATCCTTATTCAAGGAGATATCTTCCCTGGAGCTAAGGTGTTGGAGGCAGGAATGGGATCAGGAGGCATGACAATAGCTTTACTTAGGGCCGTAGGTACGACTGGTTCTGTTACTTCTTATGATATTAGAGATGACATGATTGAGATCGCGGTTAAGAATGTTGAAGGAATTTTCCCCTCTATTAATAATCTCAGTGTCAAACATGGTGATGTATACGAAGGATTTGAAGAAAATGAATTGGACAGAATTTTCCTAGATTTACCTGAACCGTGGCACGTGGTACCACATGCTTCTGAAAAGTTAGTAAACGGCGGCATTTTCATAAGCTTTCTACCAACAATATTACAGGTACATGAATTAGCCAAGACGTTAAGGAATCAACGCACCTTCGATTTAATAGAGGTTATGGAGGTTAATATTAGGATGTGGAATGTAGGCAATAGGAGTGTACGGCCATCACACCGGGCGATTGGTCATACCGGCTTTATTACTACGGCTCGCCGATGTTCACCGAGTATTTAAGATCAGATATGGTAGCGTCATTTTACTCAATTTATCTGGGATAATCCCAAGTTTCATTCTCAAATGATTGCAAATGAGGATATTTCCCT
>CAYSLK010000137.1:0-3333 GCA_964431885.1 uncultured Dehalococcoidia bacterium
CGCCATCGGTTAATTGACTCCATATGAATACCATGGCTGTACAGGGAGCAACGCCCAAAAGAATCATGCCTGAAATGTATTCATTGGCTGATTGAATATCTACCCAAGGCGAAAATACTATTTTTAAGAATATCCAACCTAAACCCGCCATTGTGAAAGGTTTTATTAACCAATTGAAGATCAACGTTAGTATCAATCCTCTGGAATTCTGTCCAACGCCTTTGATAGCTGACAAGTCAACCTGAGACATCATAGGATAAATCATTAACCATATGAGGATTGCAATGACAATGTTGACGTGAAAAAGTTCTACGGCCGAGATAAAGGTGAATATACCGGGCACGGATGAACCGATTACGATTCCTGTAACAATAGAAATCGTAATCCATATTGAAAGATATCGTTCAAAAAGTCCCATTTGTTACGTTTAGAAAGTACGTAATTAATTTTGAATAAATTTGTTTACAGCCCCTAGAGAATCACTGCATGTTTAGAAACGACGTCTGATAATCCGGGAGTGAACAACTATTAGCAATTTCCTCTAGAATGTTTGTAGCATGATCGTGGAAATATAATCAGCCTAGGATTTAGACACCAAAGGGAAACGTTTTTTGGGCAGATTGATATTAGTCCATTCGATTCATACTGCTGGAATTTTAATTTCATTCGATTATTGCGATGGCAGAAAGCTCTACAACTAAATTTGGCTCAGCGAGAGCACTTACTTCTACGTAGGCATTAGTTGGCCACACACCTTTGAAGTAGTGTTCCCATATGTCTTTTTGCTCACCTTCGATAGGCCAAAAATTCCTCATATCAGTTACATAAGTCGTCATACTTATTATATCTTCGTAAGATCCACCTTCTGTGGTGACTATATTTGTGATTCTGTCTAAGATGACTCGAAGTTGCTCTAATGGGGAACCGTTTTCATAAGATGAATTCTTAGCAGTAGTTCCTGAGATGTACAAAGTATTTCCGGTTTTAGCAGCTCTATCTTATGTCGGTCCCACAGGATATATATCTTTGTGATCATTCCTTTCTATAGCCAATACGATCCTCCTTACTAAACTAAAATTTCAAACGTAGCGGATATCAAGAATACGGAAACAAGATCAATTTTACCGTCGGCAACGTATAATAGAAGGGGAGAAGGGTTCAATATCCATAAATATATGCGCCTAAAGAGTTTGCATAAACGTGCTTATATCCAAATTAACACTCGACGGACCTATTCAATCTTCTCGCCTAACAGGAAGCTCCCTACTATCTCTAAATTCAATTAAATTTGCAAGAATTACTTTACTACAAATTACAAATTTGGTTGAGGAGTGGTTCGGAGATAAGGTTTAATAATCTTGTGCCCTTTTGGGAATTTGCCAGGTATATCCTCTGTGGAAACGGCTGGTATAACGATACAGTCTTCTCCATGTTGCCAGTCAACGGGGGTAGCGACCTGGTAGTTAGCTGTCAATTGTAATGAGTCTAGTACTCGTAATATCTCCCCAAAATTCCTTCCTGTAGATGCAGGATATGAAATTATCAATTTTACTTTCTTGTCGTGTCCGATAACGAAAACTGAGCGTACCGTCAAGGTATCACTAGCATTCGGATGGATCATTCCGTACGTTGTAGCGATTTCCTTACTAGGATCTTCTACCAGAGGGAAATCGACATTTGCATTTTGAGTTTCGTTGACATCCTTTATCCACTCTAGATGAGAATCTTTGGGTGTCATCCCTTCTTTAATTCCAACGCTCAAAACAAGAACTTTGGCGTTTCTTTTGTCGAATTCAGATTTCAGGTTTGCGACTCTTCCAATCTCAGTGGTGCACACGGGTGTAAAATCTGCAGGATGAGACATGAAAATCCCCCAACTATCGCCTAGCCAACTGTGCAGATTAATTTCGCCTAGAGTGGTATTCGCCGTGAAATTAGGTGCTTCATCTCCTATTTGTATCATGCTGTATTCCTCCTAAAAATTAAGAAGCCCCGCTGAAGCGGGGCCCTAAAAGTATTTATGTTTATACAAACTAATACTGGCCCCTATCGTTATAGGTGCGACAAGCGCAGCTAAAAGTTGTAATTAAATTTAGTGACGTGTTACTCATAGTGTAATTGTATATTAATATCGATAAAGGATCAATTTAAGACATGTTGGAGTGACTATCCCCTATTTTCTCAAGGATGCTTGTTTGATATCAAGGAATCCCGCCCCGTATCAGTGGAAGATCATGCGATAACTTTAACTAATTGAAGGGATGTCATCTTTAAGATGATAAACTTTAGTTATGTTAGAGTGAATAACACTCTTTTTGCTAATTCTAAGGAGATATATATGTCTGACTACCAGCCAGTCAACTTATCCAAATTTTGTAATGTTGGGGCTAATGTTATAGATCAGGAACCAGTTTTAGGTAATCAAATGTTGCGTGGATTACCTTTTCTAGTGGGAAATGAAAGGTCTGGGGTATCAACTAATTGTTTCATTCATCTCAAAGAAGGTGATGCGCCTATAGATATTCCTATAGGCAAACGGGCGCAACGGATCATTGTTGCTCATAGATTGTTGGAGTCTGAGCTTGCTGAGGGAGGGCCATTAGGGATTGAAGTGGCCGAATACAGCTTTAATAAAGTGCGAGGATCATCGGAAAGAATCAATATACGTGAACGTTTTGAGATCGGATTCCTCCCACAGCAGACCGATCCACCTAGACCTTTTCCGAGGAAAGTTTATGGTCATCCATATCGAGCTGTTCCTGATTACGAAGCTAGACTTCTTCCTAGGTTTGAAGGAGATTTTGGAAATGCAGGCCGGCGCCAAACGGAAGCAGTGGCGGCTGAAGCTAAATTATACTACTTATGGTGTTGGGTGAACCGAGAAGGTTGTGAAATTGAATCATTGAGAATTGTGCCTAAGGGTCCACGTTTTATAATAGCTGCAGTGACATTGGGATATATTAATGAAGACCCGTTCCCTAGGGAAGGCAGACGTCCCGTTAGAATTATTTTGAAAGATAAAACAGATGCGGAACAACCATTTAATCTGAATGTGGAAGTAGATAGAGGCACTTCTACTTACATCCATCCTTTACCACAAGATGGAACGCAGGATTTTCTAAAAGACTCCCACAAAGGTTGGGGACAGCGTCCGAATCTAACTTCTAGTCCATCTTATGCTGAAATCACTGCCACTAACTCAGCTACTATTGTTGTTTAGCTATAAAATAAAGATCTCTTAGCTGCCAACTGGTTGGATTTTGTTCAGTTTGGTTCAGTAGTCATTAATAAGTTGCGCTTTGAATTGATAGATCGTGGCAAGATTTTGGTTAA
>CAYSLK010000138.1:0-59011 GCA_964431885.1 uncultured Dehalococcoidia bacterium
CTCGTTCCAAGGTTTGAAGAATGGGTAATATGAAAGCTGCCGTTTTTCCGGTACCTGTCTGGGCCTGACCGATTACATCATGACCATCCAACATCAACGGAATAATCTCCAATTGAATCGGTGTGGGGGTGATATAGCCAAGATCAGATAAGGTCTGCTCCAGTTGCAATATTAAACCCAATTGGGCAAATTCGGTTGTCATTATACTCTTACCTATTTCTTTTCTGGCTTAGGTTATGTGTTGTATGGTGGTGGATACCCGTAACAAATCGATAAAAACAAAATTGTATCAGGAGCTAGAATTAGTGACGGTTATGACAATCCCTTATATCGGGTTTATCCTTCGTCATTATTGCCCCGCAATCAGGGCAAAACTTAGTGTCAGTCTTTACTGAATGTGGTGGGATTTGGTACTTTAGAGAGTCAGATGGTGATCCACATGTTCTACAAAATTGTTCGTCTCTATCCATACTAGTATTATACATGTGATTTACTGATTATCTAAATTTAGGAGGCTGAAATGAAAATCATTGATGTCAAATATTTCCCAATAGTCGCTGGTTGGTATTGTGACGATAAAGAAGCTTTGGAAAAAGGGTGTGTCAAATCTGATTATTATTTATTGACCGGAAGCCCTGTAACTAAGGGATTTAATACAGTAAGAGAAGTCGGTACGGGCGTAGGTGTCTCAATAAAACTTGAAAACCAGCGAGTGTTTTACGGCGATGGTACGAGCGTTACCTATGCCGGCACTGCCGGGAGAGACCAACTTTTCAGATATGAAGACTATGTTGATCATTGCAAATCAGTATTAAATAAATTGTTGGTTGATAAAGACACAGAAGATTTCGCAGATATTTGCTCTGCAATTGAAGATCCAATGAATCTGCCTGGCAGTCATGCGGCCATTCGATATGCTGTAAGTTCTGCATTACTTGAAGCCTCAGCCGCAGTATCCAACATGTCCAAGGCATCTTTCTTATGCAATAAATTCAAGCTACCCAAGATAAACAAGAATATTAAATACATGATTCAAGGCGGAAGTGATTGGTACAACAGCGTGGATAAAGCAATATATCACAGAGTAGATGCTTTACCTCATGCCCTATTGCATTCAGTCGAAGACGATTTTGGCCCAGCAGGTGAAAAACTAATAGATTATGGGAAATGGATAAAACAGAGGATTGCTGAACATAAAGTCGAATCAGATTATAATCCCATATTCCATTTCGATTGTTATGGGACTATTGGCAGGGCTTTCAGGAACAATCTGGAAAAGATTTCCGATTATATTGCAGTATTGGAAAATGCGATTAGCCCTTTCAACTTGCAATTGGAGTCTCCAATCGAAATGCAAAACAAAAACGACCAAATACAAATATTAGCTGACTTGAAACAAACATTGCGAAATAAAGAAAGCCAGACATTAATAGTTGCTGATGAATGGTGCAATGACCTAAGTGATATTTCAGATTTCATCGAATCAAAATCTGTGGATATGATTCAGATTAAAATGCCGGATTTAGGCTCAATCACTCAGTCTGTAAAGGCAGTCATGATTTGTCATGAGAATGGTGTGAAAGCTTATCTAGGTGGCAGTTGTAATGAAACAGATTTGAACGCAAAAAACGCCGTTCACGTAGCAGTAGCAACAGGAGCTGAACAGATTTTGGTTAGACCAGGTATGGGTATTGATGAAGGGTTTTCTATTATGAAGAATGAAGAGACGAGAATTTTATTGGATTTCCATTAACTGATAGCCTTACAGTGTTACGCATCAAAACAATTCCAAGGTACCCTCAAACAGCACAGTGTTTGATGCGTCTACTTCATAAATGTATTCTTGTATGCTTATAGTCTTTTTTTGTCTACAATAAGTGAATAAATGACTTGGAAAATGAAGTTCTGTTGACTCAAAAACTGTGGTGAGTAATTTCCCGTTCCGGTTCGAGTCCCACCTTCGGCGACGGATATGCACTGTTCTTCATTTACTTAAGATTTATCCGACCCACTGAAATGCGCATTGACAGAAACCCTATGGTTTCATTACTATTACTGGTAGTACGTTGTGTCGGGTGTAGGAGATTTATGTGACGACTCCAGTGAAATCAAAAAGGGTACTAGAAGCTGCTGGCCTCTTTCTGGATAGTATTAAAGGGAAAGATAATCAAGAGGCAGCCCACCGTGAACTTTATCGTTTTGTTGATTGGTGTGGAACAGAGCGAACTTTCGAGGCTATTAACCCATCAGAAATCGGAGAGTATGTTGAACAAGTACTTGGCACCGGTACGTCACCCCAGGCTCCTGTACGTCTTCAAGCTCTTAAAGACTTTTTGATCTACGCTCGCAAACAAGGATTATTGACGATAAATTTGGCACAGCATGTTAGGGTTAGAAAATCTAAGGCGAGAGCTGAATCGTCCAACCAGCTCAACTCCCAAGATGTGATAGAACTTACGCGAGACGGCCATGCTCAACTTGTGGAGCAATTGGAGAAACTGAAGTCAGAGCGCGCTCCACTGGCTATACAAATACAAAAGGCAGCAGCTGATAAAGATGTGCGAGAAAATGCTCCCTTGGAAGCCGCTCGTGAACAATTAGGGTACGTTGAATCTAGGATCAGAACATTAGAAGAGACATTGAAGAAGGCCGTCATTATTAAAACGACCCGTAAGGGCAAGTCTCAGGTAGTAAAATTAGGTGTGCGGGTGTCAGTCAAGGATTTGGAAAGCGGTAAGCGTAACAGTTATAGATTGGTTAATTCTACGGAGGCAAACCCTTCAGAAGGCAAGATTTCAAACGCCTCACCTCTGGGTAAAGCTCTTTTTAACAGACGAGCAGGAACTGAGATTAAAGTTGATACGCCCAAAGGCATATCTAGATTCGAAATATTGAAGATATATTCTAAATGATTTTTAGATCTGTCTATTGTACATCGAATTTCAAAGTAGCCTATGGCGATAATACCACCCCTTTCTCGACCAGATATATGGCACCCCAATGTCCTCTAGAAGACTGTTATCCTGTCAGTCCATAATTTATTTGTTAGCTAGACTCCAATTAAAATACGTAAAATCCATGTCCGTGGTTTTATTTCTAATAAGGAGCGAATATTGGCAATCGGTGCAGATATGTCTGAAGAAAACGCCCCTCTTGATATGACAGGAAAAATCATGTCTGTGAAAGGTCCAATAGATCCCCAACAGGTTGGGATTACATTGATGCATGAACACCTATTTATTGATCTTCGCCTTCCAGGTGGCCTTGATATGAACATACCTGCAACACAAGCGGCCCTGTGGGACCAGCCCTTAACCCTGAACAATCTCCATGAGGCTAGAGAAAAAGTTCCAATTGCTGACAATGAAATATTTGCAGATGAAAAACTGATTACGGATGAAGTAACTGAATTTCGAGACGCCGGTGGAAATACTGTTGTAGATGTTACCAGCATAGGTATTAGAAGAGATCCAAGAGCGCTGCTTAAACTATCCAATACAACAGGGTTAAATGTAATTATGGGAGCCGGGTGGTATGAAAAAAGATTCCATCCAGATGATATGGATAAGCGAACGGTGGACGATTTAACACAAGAAATTATAGACGATTTGACAGTTGGTGTGCTAGATACAAACATAAGGTCCGGCATAATAGGTGAAGTCGGAATCGAAGGCCAGCCCATAGAACCCAACGAAGTTAAAAGCATACGGGCTTCAGCTAGGGCCAGCCGTGCCACAGGTGCACCGATCTCTTTCCACAGAGGAGGAGTCGGATGGGAGAAACTCGAAACTATCGGTATTCTTGGAGAGGAGGGAGTTGACTTCTCACGTGTGATTTTTGGGCATAGTGATCCTATAGCGGGAGACATGCCTCTTATGTTGGAACTATTAAGTCATGGCGTATATATAGAATTTGATCTACTAGGTCGTTTAACTGTGCCGATGAAATGGAAAGCAGAAAGCGATTCGTTCTCGGAATATTATCTAAGTGCCGGTGCAGCCGTAGTAGCAGACGCTATACCTAAATTAATCGAGGCGGGCTACGAAGATCGTATCCTACTTTCCCAAGACGTCTGTAATAAAATACACCTGAAAAACTATGGTGGAACCGGTTACTCTTTCATTATGGATAAATTCCTGCCATACCTCAAAACAGCTGGTTTATCAGAGTCTCAAATCGATTTAATCATGAAAGATAACCCAAGACGTATTTTGACTTTTTCTAAACCTCGATCATAAACATCAATGCGACTAGACACCGGCTCCAGGACCGTCACTAATTGGGATCAATGAGTAGTGTCTATCTGCGAGGAGTGCTGCTCTAGCTGCAGCTATTCGAGCTATTGGTACTCTATATGGCGAACAGCTGACATAATCAAGACCTACCGCATGACAAAATTCTATGCTTGACGAATCTCCTCCGTGTTCTCCGCAAATCCCCAGCACAATATCAGGTCGCGTTTCCTTACCTAAACGAGCAGCTATACTAATAAGTTGCCCAACTCCTCTCCGATCCAAAATTTCAAATGGGTCCTGAGAAATTATTCCGTTTTCTTTGTAAGTCGTAAGAAATTTTCCTTCTGCATCATCCCTGCTATAACCAAAAGTTGTTTGGGTCAGATCATTCGTTCCGAAACTGAAAAATTCGGCAAATTCGGCGATTTCGTCAGCTGTTAGTGCGGCTCTGGGAATTTCAATCATTGTCCCTATCTTATAATTAACACGATTTATTCCGTCCCCAAGATAATCCTCTATTGTTGTTTTTAATTGATCTCTCATATAGCGCATTTCATTCCTATGACCCACCAAAGGTATCATTATCTCCGGTCGCACAGATATACCTTGCGCTTGAGTCTTTAAAACCGCAGCCATTATGGCACGGACTTGCATAGCATATATTTCAAAATACCTAATGCCCAATCTACATCCTCTCAGACCAAGCATAGGATTCGACTCTCGCATTTCATCTAGCACGCTAAGAAGTTTTTCCTTTTCTGATAATAAGGCGCTGTCATCTCCTTCAAACCTTAGTTTTATGACCTCTTCCAGGATTTCATCACGATTTGGCAAAAATTCGTGCAATGGAGGATCAAGAAGACGAATAACAACCGGTTTCCCTTGCATGACTTTAAATATATTTTCAAAGTCATTGGACTGAAACAATTGAAGTTGATTTATGGTATTAAAATAGTTTTCTCTAGTTAATGTATCATTCGATTTATTGGACGAAAGATGCGCATAAACAATCATATCCCTCATCAACGTAAGTCGTTCCGGCTCGAAAAACATATGTTCAGTGCGACAAAGTCCTATTCCTTCTGCGCCCAGCTCAATGGCCGTCTGTGCATCCTTGGGATAATCTGCATTTGCCCATATCTGCAGAGTTCTTACATCATCTGCCCATGAAAGTAATTTAGTTAACTCTGATTGACTAGAGATACTGGGTGTTACACTGGTTAAAACGCCTCGGAAGACTTCTCCAGACAAGCCATCTATGCTTATTTCTTCTCCTTGATGTACAGTTATATTATTACATGTGAGATATCCGTCTGCAGGATTCACTTCGATATCGGCAGCTCCAGTGACGCAAGGCTTTCCTAGGCCTCTAGCGACTACAGCTGCATGGCTAGTTGTACCTCCTCTACTAGTTAAAATACCTGCTGACGCCAACATCCCGTGAACATCATCCGGACTCGTCTCTGGACGTACTAAAATAACAGTCTCACCTGCTTGTGCCATGGTTTTTGCTAAATCCGGGTGAAATACGACTTTACCACTAGCACCTCCTGGGGAGGCTCCTAATCCAGTGGCTATAAGCCTCTGATCGCTCTTGGCTTGCTTCTTAGCCTCTTCTTCAAGACTTGGGAGCAAAAGTTGATATATTTGATTAGGATCAATGCTCAACAAAGCATCTTCAACCTTGATCAAGCCTTCATCTACCATATCAACAGCTATTTTAACTGAGGCCTGTACTGAACGTTTAGCCGACCTTGTTTGAAGAATATATAGCTTCCCCTCTTCAACCGTAAATTCGATATCTTGAGCATCCTTATAATGGGACTCAAGTCGAGACCCGACATCAATTAATTCTTTATATACAGCCGGCATTTCACTTTTCATATCACTTATGTCACGGGGAGTCATGAAACCTGAAACTACATCTTCACCTTGCGCGTTAACCAAGAATTCACCATATGTCCTGTTTTCTCCTGTCGATGGATCTCTAGTGAAAATCACTCCCGTACAACTTTGACATCCTCTGTTACCATAAACCATAGCCACCACACTCACTGCAGTACCTAAATCATGGTCGATACTGTGATAGTTTCGATAATCTGTAGCACGGCGACTATTCCAACTATCGAAAACAGCTTGAATCGCCAATTTGAGTTGTAATTTAGGATCAGAAGGTATACCGGTACCAGCAGACTCTTCTATCAATTCAGTGAATTTGGATATGATACTTCTCAGAGCTTTCGGTGGTAGTTGAGAATTTAAAAGATCTCCGGCCAAGACTCTATGCTCATTAATAACGTCTTCAAAAAAATCAACTGGAACACCTAAAACCACATTTCCATACATTTGCACAAATCGCCTATACAAATCTAAAGCGAATCGTTCGTTTCCAGTTTGAATCGCTATTCCATTAGCAATTTCCTCTGTCATACCTAAATTAAGAACAGTGTCCATCATGCCAGGCATTGACACAGCAGCTCCGGACCTAACTGACACCAATAGAGGATTGGATGGATTTCCAAATATTTTACCCGTCTCAGCCTCAAGAGAAGAAACAGCTTCCAGAACTTCACTCCACGCAGTATCGGGCAATCTTTTATTTGAATCGTAATACACTTTGCAAGCTTGAGTCGTAACCGTAAAAGAAGGCGGGACAGGGACACCGAGGGAAGTCATTTCTGCTAATTCTGCACCTTTACCTCCCATCAAATGCCTAAGGTGACTTCCACCATTTTTAGAGTGAATCAACCATTTTGGCTTGCGAATTAATCCGTCTGTATGCAAAGCATATCACCTGATATTAAATTTCATTGGGAGGTACTTATAGACAAGCGCAATACATAGTACAACAATGTTAGAATAAAGTCTTCTTATTTCTTCCTTTTCTTGAAAATTAGCGAACCTTGAGAAGCAGATTTCCTATTACCTCTGTGTTAACCGTCTAAGCTATAGAATGTCTCACACATTTTTCCTGTTTTTGTAGGTATTTGCGTTGGCTAACAATCGTGGGTATAGTATGCACGTATTTCATGATTATTACTCGGAGATCATTATATGAATTTTAAACTTAATGAATTCACGTTTATGGATGCGACCGAACAGGCGGAACTAGTTAAACACAAACAAGTGAAACCCATAGAACTTGTTGAGGCAGCTATAAGACGAATCGAGTCCGTAAATCCAAGCTTAAACGCGGTCATCCTTACAATGTATGATCAGGCTCGTGATATATCGTCAGGCCCGTTACAACAAGGTGCGTTCACCGGAGTGCCTTTCTTGATAAAAGACTTCCTGGCTGAATGCGAAGGGTTTGAATTTAATGAGGGTAGTAAATTCTTAAAGGGATATGTCCCGTTATCTGACAGTGAATTGGTAAAACGATATAAAGCTTCTGGTTTGATATTCGTTGGAAAAACAAATACACCAGAGTTCGCTATAGGTCCAACTACAGAGCCACGACTCAATGGACCTACTCATAATCCGTGGGATCTAAGTCGAACAGCTGGAGGATCTAGCGGAGGCGCTGCCGCAGCAGTGGCTGCAAGAATGCTGCCCATCGCACATGGTAATGACGCCGGAGGATCCATCCGTATTCCAGCTGGCTGTTGTGGAGTATTCGGTCTAAAGCCTACGAGAGGCCGGAATCCCCTAGGTCCACACTATGGGGATTTGATAAATGGACTAGTTTCAGAGCACGTTTTAACTATTTCCGTAAGAGACAGCGCAAATATATTAGATGTCTCGTCGGGGCCAAATGCAGGCGATCCATATTCTGCTCCACCTCCAAAACGGAATTATATAGATGAGGTAACCACACACCCCGGGCAACTACGTATTGCGTTTTCAACTCAGACACCACTTGGGACCAAACTGCATCCAGAAGCAATTAAGTCGGTTCGCGAGACAGCTCAGTTATGCATAGATCTAGGTCATCAAGTAACAGAAATATCTCCAAATTTTGACGCTGAAACAATGTGGCGTAATTTCACAACAATGCTTGCGGCAGGGTTTGCATGGAGTCTGAAAGACTGGGAAAGACGACTCAATAAGAAAGCCACTCAGGAAACGATAGAACCATTTGTGTGGTCATTCATGGCGAGGGGCAATGAAATCAGTGGACCTGATTACCTCTTAGCAGTTCAGACCGTGCAAAGGATCGCTAGAGACGTAGCATTATTTTTTGAAAAATATGACGTCTGGCTTGGACCGACTTTGGGCGAACCTCCAGTACCCCTAGGAACTTTCGCATATTCCGGCAACGACCCTTTTGAAGTTCGTCGAAAGATGACAGCCTTTACTCCTTTCAATTTCGTTAGTAATGCCACAGGACAACCATCAATGTCAGTGCCTCTTTATTGGACAGGCGATGGTCTACCGATAGGTTCTCACTTTACTGGAAAGTTTGGTGATGAAGCAACCTTATTCCGGTTAGCTGCTCAACTCGAAGATGCGCGTCCATGGGCTAGCCGACTACCTCCAACTGTTGCGAGCTAGGTCAAGAGAAATCACTTAAAACCAAGTTTATTTACCACCTATCGGGCGGTGTACCCACCATCGACAATAATAGTTTGTCCAGTTACAAAAGAAGCTTCCTCGGAACTCAGCCATAAAACCGCACTGGCTATTTCCTCGGATCTTCCTAATCTACCAATAGGGTACTTACATATTATATCGTCCGCCATCTCTGGATACTTTTTAAACGACTCCTCAACCAGAGGAGTCATAGTATGACCTGGGCTTACGGCATTTACTCTGATTCCGTCTCGTCCATATTCCAAAGCTGCTGTTTTAGTCAATCCCATTACGCCATGTTTGCTGGACACATACGCTGAACGGCCAGGAGCACCGACGTGTCCCCCTATAGATGCAATATTTGTAATATTTCCTCCATCTACCTGATCCAACATCTGGGATATCTCGTATTTCATACAAATCCACACACCTTTCAGATTGACGCCGAGGACCCTATCCCATTCAGACTCTGAGGCGCGATGAATCGGTTCTCTATTAGCAGCTGTTATACCAGCGCAATTAAATGCAGCATCCAATCTGCCATATTCTAAAACTGTCTTATCTATCATGGCTGTAACATCGTCAATGTGAGTAACATCGGATCTAATTGCAATGGCATGACCTCCACTTGACTCAATCAAATCAACGGTTTCTACTGCTTTCAGATAATCCAGATCTATAACTGCCACCTCAGCTTGCTCTCGGGCAAACATAATGGCCGTTGAGCGCCCAATACCAGATCCTGCTCCAGTGACCAAAGTAACTTTATTTTTAAATCTTGCTACCATATCGATTACCAAACAAAGGATATTCAACAAATGTCAACGGAGGTCTTTCATAATGCCTCTATACTACCTCAGTCTCAATGCATGAACTATTAAACTTTATCCATAAATACATACATTGCCACTTAGTGCGCCAACAATCCCCCTTCTATAGGCAATACTGTTCCGTTGAGAAAAGTTGACTCTTCCGAACATAGCCATATCACTGCCGAAGCGACTTCCTCAGGTACTCCAAGGCGACCTAAAGGATAGTTTTTCAAAATTATCTCAGTCTGGTTTGGATTACTGTTCACAATGTCCTCCACCATAGGAGTATATATGTAACCTGGGCATACGGCGTTGACTCTAATGCCTCTACTTGCGTACTCTAGAGCTGCGACTTTCGTCAAACCTATGACAGCATGTTTTGATGCCGTGTACGCCAATTCTCCAGAGCTGGCAATCAATCCATTAGCCGATGAATTGTTAACAATAACACCATGTCCTTGTCTCAGCATTTGGTCAATTTGATATTTCATACATAACCAAACACCCTTGAGATTAACATTAATGACTTTATTCCACTCGTCTTCCGGATATTGATGTGTGATTAAGTCAACCCCTAGATATCCTGCATTGTTGAACGCATAGTCTATGGTTCCAAAGGTATCCACGACCGTTCTCACTGCGTAAGCCACATCCTTATTTTTTGACACGTCTCCCTCTACAAAGGTAGCGTCCCTTCCATAGATCTCTCGAATCGTTTTAACGACGTTTTTACCTTCTCTAGACCTACGTGCCATTATGACCACTGTAGCTCCCATTCTAGCGAAATTTATGGCAGTTGCCTTACCTATTCCAGAATTGCCTCCAGTTATGAACGCAATCTTTCCTTCAAATATTTCGACCATCTGTGGATCCTACTCCATGGATAATTTATCATTCTTTAGGGTTTACACGCCTTCATCACAGCCCTCACAGATGCTAGTGACGGGCGCGCGCTAACCACTCTTACAATTGCAGTATCTAGTCCCTGAGCTAAAGAGGTGAGTGCCTTGCTAGCACCTTCCGGCTTACCATAATATCCTACACTTAGAAGTAATTCTGGGGGGAATGCCTCTATGATCTCGGAACGTGGTGCTCCATCCACTCGCATTTTGTCTATTCTCTTAAGAGTGTCAGAAAATCCGATTCGCTCAAAATGAGCTCTGTATCCCATTCGTCTCTCTTGGGAAGTTGGTACACGAGCACCAAGAGCATAGGGCATAAGTGATTTCGTGAAGGCTTCTCTAGCTAATTCCACGTCGTCGTCTATGCAAACGCGTATATACTCAACGGTCTTTATCTCGGATGGATCTCGGCCTGAAATGGTAGCACCTTCTGCAATCTTCTCTTTGCTCCAGACTCTCTGCTCAGGTGTGCACCAATTAAGTGCGGCACCATCAGCGAGTTCTCCAGCTAACTTCAACATCTTGGGACCTAAAGAACCTAGGTATATTGGTGTGCGCGGTGGAGGCCTTATGCCCAACCTAACATCAGTCAAGGTAACCACTTCACCTCTATAATCCAACTTCTCTCCAGACAGTAGCAAACGAAGGGTTGTCAAATAATCTCTCATCATCGAAAGAGCTGAAATATCAGGAAGTCCCATGCTAAGACGCGATGCAGATTGGTATACGGATCCAGCACCTATTCCCAAGATAAACTTACCACCGGTTAATTCACTCAAGGTTCCACCGCTCATCGCTAAAGCAACTGGAGAACGGTACATCACCGGAACTACGGATATACCTGTGGTCAAACCTGTAGATGCTTCCCGTTGACTAGCTCTCCAACGATGGGCACAAACCTGAAAAGAGTCCCGGCCTGTCGTCTCAGGTGTCCAAATACTGGTATATCCAAGTCTCGCAGCTTCGTATGCCATCTCTGCTTCATCCTCAAAGGATAACCGTAGAGAAGCATCTAATCCAAGCCCTATATCCATTTAACTGTCCTCTGTTTGAAATCCGTAAACGATTATTAAATACTTTCTATTTGTTTGGCCGGTGAATGTAAAAGGGAAATTTCACTTTCCACTAATCTTTATACCAGCCATATCTTCGATTATATTCGCAATGGCAGAATGGTCAGCATCACCCTTTCCTGCGTTTATCAACGCACCCAGCATTTGTTGAACTAGACTAGTTACAGGTAATGGTACTCCCAATTCCTTACCAGTAAGTAAAGCATTATGCAAATCTTTCTGATGAAGTCTGACTCTGAAACCAGGTGCGAAATTTCCTTCGGCCATCATTGGAGCTTTCGCATTCATTACAGTACTTCCAGCCAATCCGCCTTTAATAGCGTCGAAAACAGTTGTCGGATTTAACCCAGCTTTTGTAGCCAACACCAGTGCTTCTGACAGAGCTTCGATGTTCGCTGCAACAATAATTTGATTAGCCAGCTTCGTAGTGTTGCCAGCTCCATAATCGCCGCAAAGAACAATGCTTCCACCCATGGAGGTCAAAAGCTCATATTGTCTGTCGAAGACTTCTCGTTTGCCTCCTACCATAACAGCTAGGGTGCCAGATATTGCGCCCGGTTCCCCTCCACTGACAGGGGCATCTAAAAACCCAACATCATTCGCCTCACACTCTGTCGCTATTTTTTGAGAACTTAGTGGTGCTATAGAACTCATATCTATAACCACCTTTCCTTGAGATGCTCCTTCCAAAACACCATTTTCGCCCAGTATTACTCTCTCAGAATCTGCAGAATCTGGGACCATCGTAATCACTACATCAGATTGTTCTGCAACCTCTTTCGCAGATGAAGCCGCATTAGCGCCATCTCCCACCACTTCTTCTACGGCAGAACCAATAATGTCATATACAATAAGTGAATAGCCCGCCTTCATAATATTACGGGCCATGGGCTTACCCATGATACCTAAGCCAACTAGTCCAATCCTATCATCAGCCATCGAATTCTCCTTTCTTTTACTATCTCTTTCGTCAGTCTTAATTTAGATTATTAACTACAGTCCTCAGTGAAATCATTGTTTCTATTACTAAAGTTCATTCACACATTATTAGGTAACAAACTATTATGGTCAAGTGCTCATTTTCTTTAGCCAAGAACTAGACATTTGTTCAATGGAAAAAGATTGACGTCTTCGAACAGTATAGATAGTATTGGATCGTTAACTCTATTATTCTTCCTAAAGATAAAGAATAGATGAGTGAGGTTTCAATTTCATTTCGATTCTCGGTGTGCATACTTTGACTAAAGACATTGTTAGATGGCCACAAATAAGAGACATCCTCAATAGGATAATGGTCCGATGGGAAAGTAGGGAAGGCAGGAAAGGATTGCCTGGAATTCACGGTTACTACTGGGACAGCCCGCAAGCCCTGGCTAATGATTCAGCCATGGGAACTAGGTTTATTGAACCTGGCGTACCAGGAGCAGAAACTGCGCTAGTCGTCTCTCTCAAAAAAGGGTTCGGAAGTATCCCAAAAATGCCGATGAACGGTCCATTTCTAATCGAAGAAGAGATTCAGATCATCGCTAAGTGGATAGACAATGGTATGCCTGACTAGCTATTAAATAAGTCAATCATTAGGCCTTATTCTGATATACAAAGGGACTCTGTCAATATGACCGATGCTAAAATAGTTTTTATCCATGGACTACCAAAATCAATCGTCGACGTTATTATCTCATATACCCCTCAAGGGTTTGTTACTAACCCCGTGGATGGGAGTTTACCAGAATCCGAACAGATAGAAGCTGTAGCGGAAGCAGATTTTATCATTGTCTACAGAGCTCAGCCTTCAGACATAGTATTACAATCAGCAAAAAAAACGAAACTTGTCCAACTGTTAGCAGCTGGATATGACACTATGAATCTGAAACTCCTATCCGAACTCAAGATACCATGTTCAAATAACGGGGGTGCAAACTCGTGGGCTGTAGCTGACCATACAGTCCTACTAATGCTATCTCTATACAGGCAACTCATTGTCGCCGAGAAATCTGTTCGAAGAGGAACTTGGAATGCACCAATAACAGGAACGAACACTTTCGAGATGGCAGGGAAACTGATCGGAATCATAGGTATGGGGAATATAGGCAGACTAGTTGCAAAAAGAGTCCTTTCATTCGATGCTAAGGTTCAATATTACGACAAATTTCTCTTAAATAACTCGCTTGAACCCGAAATAACTGCTCGAAGTGTTTCGCTTGACGAACTATGTAAGACGTCAGATGTCATCAGTTGCCATACTCCTCTGACACCCGACTCGCTTCATCTCGTAAACCACGATCGTATCTCTAAAATGAAGGAGACGGCAATGATTGTAAATACGAGTAGAGGTCCTGTCGTGGATGAACAAGCTCTTATAGAAGCATTGATGGAAGGTAGGATTGCTGGCTCCGGTTTGGACGTCTTCGAGCTTGAGCCGGTAGACCAAAATAACCCTTTGTTAAGAATGGATAATGTTGTGATCACTCCACACATGGCAGGAACAACATGGAATACATGGTTCAGAAGAGCAGAATTTGCATACGCAAATATAAAGCGGGTTTGGGCTGGGGATCAGCCGCTTGCAAAAGCTGAGATTGACAAAGAGTGAAACTAATCTGGGAGCTATAAAATGGTACTAATGAGAGGATCACAACTCCTAGTGAATCAATTGTATTCAGAAGGAATAGACACAGTATTTTCACTTCCGGGCGTTCAAATCATGTCCGTCTTTGATAGTTTATATGAATTCAGAGATAGGATTAGATTAATTCAAACAAGACACGAACAGGCTACTACTTATATGGCTGACGGATACGCTAAAGCTAGTGGTAAGCCCGCCGCGGCTATCGTTGTACCTGGTCCTGGACTGTTAAACGCTACAGCTGGTCTAGGTACAGCCTATTCTTCTTCATCTCCTGTTTTACTCATCTCTGGTCAGATTCAAAGTGACTCCATAGGAAAACAGAAAGGGGAACTGCATGAAATCGACGATCAACTGGATATTGTCGAACCTATTACCAAATGGAACCAGCGAGTCACGAAAACAGAAGATATACCTGAGGCAATCCATAATGCAATGCATGAATTAAAAACAGGGCGTCCCAGACCGGTAGAATTAGAAATACCGTATGATTTCCTAACTGATACAGTCGAAACGAACCTTATGGCACCATCAGAATATCCTCGCAAGGAAGGTTCACAAAACAATATTCAAAAGGCTGTGCAGTTATTGTCCAGTTCTGAAAATCCCACTATAATCGCCGGCGGCGGTACAACTATCTCGGATGCTTCAAGTGAATTATTAGAGTTGGCGGAACTTCTTCAAGCGCCTATTCTTACAACTAACCAGGCAAAAGGGATAATACCAAGTGATCACTATCTCAACATGGGAACAGAATTTGCGGGATTAGGCCCTGGAGAGAGAATCATCCCCTACAGTGATGTTGTAATCGGAATAGGTACTCGATTCATGACTGATTTTACTATTAATAAAGAGCAAAGGATTATCCAGGTAAATATAGATCCAGATGAGTTAGGTAGGAATACTCGATGTGATATAGGAATCTTAGGAGATGCCAAAACCATTGTCAGACAGATTCTAAATAATCTCCAATCTAGAGTAAAACAGAGACGATCGCGTAAAGATAGCATGATTCAACAGAAAAAGGAGTACAGGAAAGAGCTAAAAGAGATAGCACCAGCTCAAATGGAAATAGTAGAAATACTCCAGAATACACTGCCAGGAAATTCCATTCTTGTAGGTGGTATTACCAATGCAGCTTACTGGAACCATTTAGCATATGAGGTACGTAATCCAAGATCATATTTAACCTCGTCTTATTTTGGCACCCTAGGTTATGCTTTCCCGACCGCGTTAGGTGCGAAAATTGCACAACCTGAAAAACCCGTAGTCTCAATTTCCGGGGACGGTGGTTTCATGTTCAGTGCTCAGGAATTATCCACCGCCGTGAAATACAAAATTAATATCGTTGCCCTGGTATTTAACAACAATGCATATGGAGCGTCTAGAAGAGATCAGACTGACAATTATGAAGAACGTTACATAGGTACAGATCTGTTTAACCCTGATTTTAAAGCGATGGCTGAATCATTTGGGGCCATAGGATTAAGATCAGATATAAAAGGGCTACCTAAAACTTTGGATATTGCGCTGAATGCGAATGCCCCGGTCCTATTAGAAGTTCAAGTACCCATAATGCCAGTACCATCGCCTTCACTTAGAACGGAGAACCACTAATGGTTAAACTAACCGGAGCCGAAGCCCTTGTACAACAATTACAAAAAGAAAAAGTAACTACTATCTTCGGGTTGCCAGGCTTCCAGATCATGGAAGTGTTTGATGCTCTCTACGGAGCTCGCGACAAAATTCAATTAATACATACTCGCCATGAACAAGCAACCTCCTTCATGGCTGATGGATATGCTAAAGTTACAGGAAAACCAGGTGTTGCCTTAGTCGTTCCAGGGCCGGGTGCTCTCAATGCAAGTGCTGGTATCGGAACCGCCTATGCATCGTCATCGCCAGTTCTCTTAATCTCAGGGCAAATACCAAGAGCATCCCTTGGTTTAAGAAAAGGTGAAACACACGAAATTGAGGATCAACTCGACTCATTTCGAGCTATAACGAAATGGAATCATCGTGTAGAAAAAGTTGCCGAGATTCCAACCGCTGTAAATGAAGCAATCAGGCAATTAAAATCAGGACGGCCTCGTCCTGTAGAATTAGAAGTTCCTTTCGATTTATTCAAGGATTCATCTGAAGTTGCATTGATAGAGCCTGCGGTTCTTCCTGCCAATCGCGCCCAAACAAGTGATATTACCAGGGCAGTAGACATGCTTATCAAATCCAAGAACCCGACCATTATCGCTGGCGGTGGAGCAATAATTGCCAATGCAACAACAGAATTGACAAACCTAGCCGAATTTTTTCAGGCTCCTGTAATAACAACACAAAATGGGAAAGGTATAATACCAGAGACTCACCATCTTTCCGTTGGAGTGAATTATTACACATTAGGTCCTTCCAAATTGGTTGGCCCTAACTGTGACGTAATTCTTGCAGTTGGGACTCGTCTTCTCTCAGATCTCCATATCAATAGTTCAACCAAAATAATTCACATTGATATTGACGCATCTGAAATTGCTAGGAATTATCCAACACAGACAGAAATCAGTATAGTATCAGACGCGAAGAATGCTTTAGCACAGATGTTACAACAAGCGCAGCGTCTCGACCATCCCAAGCCATCCAGGACCAAAGAAGTAAATCAATATAGGACGCAATTCAAGAAAGAGATCCGTCTATATGCTCCTGAACAAATGAGCATAATAGACACATTAAGATCCGAACTCAACGACGATGCAATCGTCGTCAGTGGAATAACGAACATAGGGTATTGGAGTCATCTAGGCTATCCAGTAAGCCACCCAAGATCCTATATTACATCCTCCTATTTCGCCACTCTAGGATTCTCTTTTCCAACAGCCCTCGGAGCAAAGGTTGCCCATCCAGATCGTCAAGTGGTAGCTATTTCTGGAGATGGAGGATTCATGTACTCGTTTCAAGAGCTTTCAACAGCTGTTAAATATGGAATTAATGTCATCATATTGTTATTTAATAATAATGCCTACGGGGCATCAGAATGGGATCAAACTCACAGGTACAATAAACACTATCTTGGTACTGATCTGCACAATCCAAACTTCGTTAAATTAGCAAATTCGTTTGGGGTTCAGGCTATAAGGACGGACAGCAACGGCTTTAAATCTGGCCTCAGAAAAGCATTGAAAGTCGACGCTCCCGTTCTCCTAGAAGTTACTATCCCAACGATGATGCCGCCTTTTCAAATTGTGCAGTAGCATTATAGTACCCTGAAACATGTAATGGTCATTCTAATATTGTCGGAACGAAACAAATTTGTGATAGAATGTGCCCTCTAGATACTTCGCACTAGAAATAAGTTGCGCCAAAGAGATTCCAGGGTTATTACTAAAATCAGATTCTATTAGGCCTATGAGTCTTGTGTAATTCTAAACGACATTCGACATCACACATCGATCAATCCTCTATAATCAGGAAGACTTCGGAAAAAAGGGAAGAATTGCTTTCTCCCCATGCCTGCAAATCTCAAACGAGTAGAGGCCGAGCAATTTCTGAAAGTCGATGTAGTATACGAACAGAGTTCCAACGTGACCGTGACCGTATAATTCATAGTAAGAGTTTCCGACGACTAAAACATAAGACACAAGTATTTATAGCCCCATCTGGAGATCATTTTGTTACACGGCTGACGCATACTTTAGAGGTCGCCCAAATAGCTCGTACGATAGCAAGGGCATTGAATCTCAATGAAGACCTGGCTGAAGCGATAGCTCTGGGCCATGATTTAGGCCATACCCCATTTGGACACATTGGGGAAGACGAACTAAATTTAATATATAGTAATGGTTTTAGGCACAGTCAGCAAAGTGTCAGGCTAGTTGAAAAATTAGAGAAAGACGGGAACGGACTAAATTTAACGTGGGAAGTTCGCCAAGGTATAGGACGTCATTCAAAACCGAGGGGTGATTTCTTGGACCCAAACCTGATTGAGGACCTAACGTTAGAAGGCCAAATCGTCCGAATATCAGACGCAGTAGCTTACCTTAATCATGATCTTGCCGACGCATTTCGGGCCGGAGTAATTGATCCTTCACAAGTACCAAAGTGCGTTTTTTCGACTCTGGGAGAACGCCATTCTGAGCGTGTGAACACAATGGTGACCGACATAGTGACAAATTCATGGGCGGCAACGGGACACACTCAAAGTCTTGTATCAGGGGCACCTATCATTACCATGAGTAATAACACTCGGAAAGCAATCAATACTTTAAGAGAATTTATGTTCAGTAAAGTTTACGTGCCTGAAGATTTGGGATGCGAAGGTAAGGCAGCACGGAATGTAATTCGTCTCTTATTTTATCATTACAAAAATAATCCAGATGCGATTCCTAACGAATATAAAAACGTTTCTGAATTTCGAAATCAAACTACCCTCGACTATATCGCTGGCATGACCGATCTATATGCCATTCGCTCTGCTGAATCAATTCAACCTGGTATAGCAAAAGTATTTAAATCAAGGTTTTTGTCATGACTAATACCAGCCCTTCAGATAAGGTACGATCGAGAACTGTAAAGAATTACATTAAATTGATTTCTGAACATTTAGAGGCCATGCAACGAGATTCACATGGTTTGGAATATGATCCTTGGAAAAAAGAAGTTGACTTTTTATGGAAGCAGATCTTTTCACTTGTCAATCTTATGAATCCTAGCCTTCAGAAAACCGTTCTAGATTCAATTAGAGAACCATGGACTTCATATATAACGCATTACGGCATAATGAGGTGAAAATCACTAGATACGTGCCTTGATGCCAAGGTTAGATATTTAAAAACTGGCATTTTTATATTAGAACAGTCGCCGAGAAAGGAACTTCCCATGAATTATAACCGTGACAACCAAAATGATTTGGCCAATCCTGACTTAAAGCAAGCCCGAATAACTGCCAATACTGCCCATAATATAGTAATTAAATTTAAAGAAATGGGACTCCCGGAAACCTTAGACAAAGAATTGGCAAACATAAGTACCGACCTTGGTGATCTACTTAATGCCCAAACCTTATTATCGGATCAGATATCGAACGTTTTTAAATGCCAAAATAACTGGGAGGTTATAGCCAATCTCCTAGTGGATATCAGATCAAATATTGAACACATTAGTTGGCATCAAAAAAATATCAAAAGTCCACTTGCTAAGATAGCACGCTATGCATACAGTCAATCATCGCAGTGATTACCCTCTAATGAGCTTAATGACAACTCATTACTCAGCGAGTCCAAACACATTGAATCGGTTTCTGTTAACATCTATGGAAACTTACCTGAGTTTTGATAATACCGGTGGTGAAAAGGACATGCCCATCTATAATTGGGTACTGAACTACTAGAATCGCAAATGGCTCCCAGCTAGTATCCTAACGTAAGTACAAGCGGTCCTATCTATAAATCAGTAGCCTTAATTGCTTCATAGGTGTATATGAGTGTAATTGAAGACATAAAAAGCAGATCTGATATTGTTGACATTATATCGAGTTACGTACCACTACAAAAAGCTGGACGAAACTTCAAGGTACAGTGTCCATTCCATTCAGAAAAAACTCCTTCTTTCATAGTGAATCCCGAAAGGCAAAGTTGGCGGTGTTTTGGAGCATGCGCTACAGGAGGAGATATTTTTGCATTTGTCATGAGATTTGACAGAGTAGAATTTAGTGAAGCACTAAGAATACTGGCTGGCAAGACTGGAGTGATATTATCTAAAAAATCGAATGATAATAGAGAAAAACACCAAGCTCTCTACAAGATTAATGAAGTCACAGCCATGTTTTTTGAACAGTCTCTCTCCTCACCTCAAGGAGAAATTGCGGCCAAATACCTTGAAGCAAGAGGCGTCGCTAATGATGTCGCAAAAAGGTTTCGCTTAGGATATAGCCCGAATAGCTGGGGCGCGTTAAAATCTCATTTGTCTAGCCTCAATATCTCCCTAGAAGAAGCGGTTTCCGCTGGAGTCTTATACAAAAGTACTGACGGGGAAATCAGGGATTTCTTTAGAGGACGACTGATGTTCCCTATTGAGGATAAGCAAGGTCATATCTCAGGATTCGGCGCACGCGCTCTAGAAGACACCAATCCAAAATACTTAAATACTGCCAAAAGAGAAACTTTCGATAAGAGTGCTATTCTCTATGGTCTAGGATTGGCTAGAGACGCCATTAGATTTGAAAATGAAGGCGTGATTGTAGAAGGATACATGGATGTAATAACTGCACATCAATACGGCTATACCAACGTGGTAGCATCAATGGGAACAGCTCTTACTAAACAGCAGGTTGCCCAATTAAAACCGTTAGCTAAGACATTTCTTTTAGCACTTGACCCGGATAACGCGGGTCAAGAAGCTACACTACGGAGCCTAGAATCCTCTTGGAAGGTAATGGGCAAGAACGTACCAGTTACCCAAAGTCGTTCCGCCGGGCCTCTATATCAAAAAGAACCTATGGTTCTTAAAATTGTGGATCTACCAATAAATAAAGATCCCGATTCCTTGATAAGAGATGACGAAACAGAATGGCGCAGGCTAACAAAAGAAGCACTTCCACTGATCGACTATTTGATACCGGTCGTATCATCTAGATTTGATCTGGAAACAGGATATGGAAAGTCGCAGGCGGTAGAAGCACTTCTTCCACTTATTCAATCTGCCAATTTCTTTGATCAAGAATCATATTTAACTAAGCTTTCTGATGTGCTCGGTGTCCGAGAGGAAACACTTAAGGCCAGCATAGGCAAATTAAATACTAGTAGTTACAGAATTACTAGGAGACAAGCAGGCCAGAAACTTTCCAGTGAAATGAGTTCCATCCTATCCGTAAAAACCGGCGACCCTCTTGAAGAACACCTATTAGCTCTATTGTTGTCCAAACCTGAGTTAAAAAAGCATATGCTAGACTTTGATGCTGAGTATTTCAACAATTCTGTGACTAGAGAGGTATTTACGCAATGGTTAACCTGTTCTACAATGGATGATCTGGTTGATAGAATTGACGAATCCTTACGAGGCGAATTTGATCGATTGGCTCGTACTCAGCTTGTACCCAGTAACAGTTCTGAAAATGAAGCGGATCTTAAACAATGTATGCGGAGATTAGAGAAACGTCATCTCCAAATGCTTCAGGAGCAACTTTTGTTATCGTTAGATACTGGTGCACCTCCGCCTAAGACCTTAGAGGTGCAAATTGCAGATGTGAATGCCAGGCTAAAAGACATATTCGGATGGCGAGTTAAATAATATATTCGTTGCAAAAATAAGGGTGAATACATGAATAGAACTATGGATGGCGAAGATTCCGACGATATACTAAAAGGATTCATTAGAAGTTCTAGATCGTCGAATGAGTTGGAATCATTGAACGACCCGAGAGAAGGCCGACTTTTCTCATCAGAAGACAGAGACATAATCAGTACAAAATCTAGAGAATCTATCAATGGAGACTCTCAGTCGTTTGTAGATGACGAGGAAAAACAGGAAACTGATAGTGACTCCGAAAATGAATGGGATAAAGAATTAGATAATGTTGAAATCATTGACGATCCCGTCCGTATGTATCTCCGAGAAATAGGAAGAGTAAGGCTACTTAAAGCGGTAGAAGAACGTAGCCTTGCAAGAAAGATGGAGGCGTCAAAATATCTCCGCACCCTTGAACAGGGATTTGCGTCCATCAATGATAGACCCTTACGGGCCTTCAATTATTACCATCAGATGTTGAAAGGCGCATGTCACGCACAGACTCTGATTGATGCATTATGCCGTTATAAAGGGATCGACCGTGAATTGAGTATATCCGAGATAATGAATCTCGAGGAATTTAGGAGTTTGATCGACGGTGAACTCCCAGAAGAAATGCTGAATTTTATCGCAGAAATTATGAACAAGGAACCAGATGAAATTAAACCTGAAATTCAAGAACTGTCTCTAAATAGCGGACTTCTTCCCAAAGAAATATTAGAAATCATTGGCCAGGAATGTACTCTCAACCAGCTAGCATCCAAAATAGACGCTCCAGATTTTATGGCAACTCTGGAATCCTACGAACTTGTATTCAATAATTATGTTACTAAAATAAATGAAGGTGGCAATAAGGCACAGAAGCATCTAGCTGAGGCCAATCTCCGGTTGGTAGTAAGTGTGGCAAAGAAATATATAGGTAGAGGTATGTCACTCTTAGACCTTATTCAGGAAGGTAATATTGGACTCATAAGGGCCGTGGAAAAATTCGATTACCGTAAAGGCTACAAATTTAGCACATACGCAACTTGGTGGATTCGACAAGCCATCACAAGAGCCATAGCTGACCAAGCCAGAACGATTAGAATTCCTGTACACATGGTGGAAACAATCAATAAATTACTTAGGGTTAGTCGAAGATTAGTGCAAGAATATGGCCGAGAACCAACTAGTGAAGAAATAGGCTCTGGTATGGAAGTACAATCAGATAAAGTACGAGAAATTCTAAAAATTTCTCAAGAACCTGTGTCTCTAGAAACACCAATAGGTGAAGAAGAAGATAGCCATTTAGGAGATTTTATTGAAGACAGGGGTGCACTCGCACCCTCGGATGCAGCTTCCTATCAACTTCTAAAAGAACAAGTGGAGGACATACTAGGTACCCTAAGTGAACGCGAGGCTCGTGTTCTTCAACTGAGATTTGGATTGGAAGACGGTAGAAGCCGTACTCTAGAAGAAGTAGGTAGAGATTTTGGAGTAACCAGAGAACGTATCAGACAAATAGAAGCAAAGGCCTTGAGAAAATTAAGGCACCCTAATCGCTCCAAAAAGTTGAGAGACTTTTTGGAGTAATGAGAAGTCGAAACCTCAAGGAATAGAAGTTTATTATGGGCAGTAATGATAGCAATATTAAATCAAAAGTAGCAGTAACATACACAGCGCCTAAAACAGTCCTTGACGATATTTCGAACGTCATGCATCTGGCGAATTACAATCATCATTTAGATAGTAGTCTTGCAACTCTTCTCAAGATAAACATTTCATGGCAACATTATTACCCGGCATGTTCAACAACACCATGGCAATTAGAAGGTGTTATTAAAACTCTATTAGCTGATGGATTCGATGATCTTGTTCCGACTCATAATGGGACAGTGGTAGTAGATGCGAAAGAAGGCTCAATCAAAAATAAACATAAGATAGTGGAAGACAAATACAACCTTTCTAGTTTACACCTAGAAGAAGTTAAATGGATTCGATACCGTCCCAAAACACCTATGAAGGTCCTGGACAGTATATATCCTGAAGGCATCTTTATCCCTGAATCACTTATAGGGAAAAACATTGTGCATTTGCCGACTCTTAAAACACATGTCTTCACAACATTGACTGGTGCAATGAAGAACGCATTCGGTGGATTATTGAATCACAGACGTCATTGGACCCATTCAGTGATTCATGAAACACTTGTAGACCTTTTGCAAATTCAGAAGGAGATTCATCCAGGAATTTTC
This sequence comes from uncultured Dehalococcoidia bacterium, assembly GCA_964431885.1. Taxonomy (GTDB): domain Bacteria; phylum Chloroflexota; class Dehalococcoidia; order Lucifugimonadales; family CAUZEB01; genus CAUZEB01. The sequence goes on from CAYSLK010000138.1 coordinate 23,664, forward strand.
GCCGTAAGTGATGGTACTCTAGCAGGAGACGGTCCAGGCCCTCGGGCTATGCGATGGCATAGAAAAAATATCATGCTTGCCAGCTCAGACCAAGTTGCTATAGATGCCGTATCGGCCAAATTGATGGGCTTTGACCCGATGTCAATTAAATTTATCCGTTTAGCTCATGAAGCTGGCTTAGGATGTGGAGATATAAACCAAATAGATATCGTAGGAGAAGATATATCTGACGTTAATTGGCATTTCACTGGATCAGAAAACACTTTTGCCAGTCTGGGCCAAAAGCTAGTCTATTGGGGACGCCTTAAGCCCCTAGAGAAGTTTTTACTCCGTACCCCATTAGTAGCCTTAGGAATCCTAGCATCCAATCTGTACCATAATGGATACTGGTTACCTGTTAAAGGTAGAAGCCGAGTTAATGCTGCTTTGAAGACCGACTGGGGGCAATTATTTAAAAGATACTGATTCTATAAATTCCCTCCTAACAAATTAACGAATCTGTCCGTGAGGGACCGTATAAATGTTTATCATAGCCTATTCCGCAATATCCTACTTGATGAAGTAAATATGTGCGGACGTTACACATTATCAACGCCAATAGAACTTCTTCAAAAACGATTCTTGTTCAAGATATCGCCTCTATCCTACGTCGTTAATTATAACATCGCACCCAGTGAACCCGTACTAACGATAACTGGAAACGGAGTCAACACAGGCCAGTACATGAAATGGGGTCTTATACCTTCTTGGTCGAAGAACTCCTCAATGGGTAGTAAAATGATTAACGCTAGAGCAGAAACGCTTGGCGAACGTCCTAGCTTCCGTGGAGCTATACGAACAAACCGATGTCTTATCATTGCTGACAGCTTTTATGAATGGCGAAACGTAAGAGGAAAGAAAATTCCGTTTCGTATAATGCTGGAAAATAATCAGCCTTTTGCGTTTGCCGGACTTTGGGCTAGATGGAATGATTTCACAGGCAACTCGGTATTATCGTGTACAATCATTACTACTAACCCAAATTCGCTAATTAAACCCGTACACAAACGTATGCCTGTCATCTTACCCGCCCAGGCTGAAAAAATATGGCTAGATCCACAAATACAGGATACAGAGATGTTATCAAATATTCTCGTACCATATCCTTCAAATGAAATGAGAGTTTACGAGGTCTCTAAGTTAGTCAATTCTCCTAAAAACAACTTCCCCGAACTCATAAAGGAAATAGAGTATTCGTCGTACTACGATCAATGCTAACTGTATTCATAAACATATACGCCTCTGACAATGCTGACATCCGAAGCTATTGCAATTTCCCTTTCTTATATACGTTCAGAGTTTAGAAGTATCAACGTTTATTCTGTGATCCGAAAACCCTTGTTTAGATTGAATTTAAGTTGCGTACGCTGTATAAAACATATGATAATTTCTTTATATCGGATTGCAGGACCATATTCATGACCGAAGTTCCCTTAAACATCGACGGCATAGTTGCAAGTTATGCTAGTACAAGGCCTGATATGTGGGTCGTATCAGCCTGTGGCATAACTTCTGACGGTACGCCTATTCCAGTTTTATTACATCGGGATTCATATGTAACACATTCCGATCAAATTCGAGTCCTATTATTAGGAGGGCTCTCAGGTTACACAGATGAAGTTGAATTAATAGTGCAGGCTCTAAAGTTGATTTTAGAAACCGATAATATTGCAACTAAAGGCTTAGCTATAAGTGCAATTCCCTGTGCGAATATAGACGGGTTTATCACAACAAAAGCTCCTCTGAATTCAAAGGGCGGAAATTTATTGTCGGGTTATCCTCCCTCGAATGCCTTCTTCTATCATCCAGTTAATTCTGAACTGAGGTACATATGGCGCTGGATTTGCTTTCTAGCCCCTGATCTAATTATAGAATTAGTCTCGGGTCAAGTGATTTCTTGGGAAGCCAATTTGACAGCAGTTAAACAATTCCCGCATTTAAAATGTAAGGATATAACTGGAGATGGTAGTTTAATTGGCACCCTAGGAACTGAAAATCGAGCAGACTTTCATACTATTCCAGGGCTGAGATTGACAATACCAAAAAATAGTCTGCCTCAACAGCTAAACCAAATATGGGATTCACTGACAAAAAACCCATCACCAACTCCCTCGCCTGCGCGCCTAAATTTACTCTCACTTGGGTCACGAAGTCCTAAGAAAATAGCGTCCCTACTAGCCAGATACTATGGCCATAAGTTCGACTCGCCAGTGATGTACACTCAAGGCGTAGGGATAAGTGGGCGTCTACGTCTATGGGCCATGGATAAGACCATTTCTAATCCCATTCCAGATATTATCCATATGACCTCTCCATTCCTATCCGGGAATCTAACCTTGTTCGAAATGAATGCAGAAGCTCATAATCTGGGTGCAGTTCTATGGGCTGATGAACTCGCCGAAGTTACCAATAATAGCGCACATGCCAAGTTACTCCTTCATTCGGCCCAACATATTACTCAAAGAGGGCACGGTGAGCCCCCTCATCCGGCTGACCCAGACTTTCGTACAGAAGATCTTTTCCTCCTTGGAACCATTTTAGGACGAGCCTATCGTCTTACTAATGACACCACTTATATAGAGATAGCCATCGACATGTTCTTACATCATGAAACCCAACAAGCTAACGGATTATACTGGCATAGTCGATCTAATCCTTTCTACTGGGGTAGGGGTAATGGATTCGCCGCCTTAGGACTAGCAGAGCTATTAACTTATATGCCACAAAACCATCTACAGAGACAGAGAATAATAGAAATGCATGTTAAATTGCTAGACGGATTGATACCAACGCAGGAACCATCTGGTATGTTCCCACAGTTGCTTAACTATAGAGGTTCCTATCATGAACATTCTGCCACGTCCATGATAGGCTACTCCGTAGCAAAGGGAATACTTCTAGGATGGTTAGAATACTCCCAGTGTATAAAATTACTCGATGCAGCATGGAAAGGCGTCATAGAGCGTATAGACCTTCACGGTAAATTAGTCGACGTCTGTACGAGCACTGGAGTCTATGACGATAATTCAGGCTATTTGAACAGGCCAGCTATAAGCGGTTACGATGATCGTGGTGGTGGGATGGCACTATGGTTCGCTATTGAGATGTGTAAATTATATGAAACACAGTGACTCTCGAGGGTAATTTATTTATGGCGTGCGATTAATTGCTATTCTCGTACATGGCCTGAACCCAACACAATCCACTTGTATGATGTTAACTCCCTAAGACCCATTGGGCCCCTGACGGGGAATTTACTGGTACTTATGGCCACTTCAGCTCCCAGACCAAACTCGCCCCCGTCGTTAAATCGAGTGGATGCGTTAACCATTACTGCACTAGAGTCTATTTCATTTAAGAATTTCATGGCAGAAGAGTAATCTTCCGTCACTATGGCTTCCGAATGTCCTGTGCCAAACGTTTCTATGTGATTAATAACTTCATCTATAGAAGAGACAATTTTGATCGATGCTTTTAATGACAAGTATTCTGTGCCCCAATCTTCTTTTCCTGCAGGAATGGCGCTAGGTCCCACCACAGAACTCAAGATATCCATACTCGCGGGATCACAGCGCATTTCCACTCCGGCATCCGACCACATCTTTCCAATCTTGGGTAAGTATTCAGAGGCTATATCTGAGTGGACTATTAATGTGTCGAGTGCGTTACACACAGAAGGACGCTGGACTTTAGCATTAAAGACAATATTTAAGGCCATATCTATGTTGGCAGACCTATCAACGTACGTGTGGCAAACGCCAATACCGCCGGTGATAGCAGGTATAGTCGATTCTTCAGACACACGGTGGATTAAATTTGCACCACCGCGGGGAATTATAAGATCAATCTCATCTTTCATCTTAAGCATTCTACCCACAATTTCTCTATCAGTGGATTCGATAAACTGAACGGTATTCTCAGGAATACCCGCACATAGAACAGAATCTCTAATCACTTTGACGAGTGCCTTATTCGTATGTATTGACTCCTTACCTCCGCGAAGAATTACAGCATTTCCAGATTTGAGGCAAAGTACAGATATATCCACTGTCACGTTAGGCCTGCTCTCATATATGGCTCCTATTACTCCCAAGGGGACCCTTCTTTTACTAACCTGTAGTCCATTTGGCATAGTGCGCATATCGATGGTCTCACCCACAGGATCTGGAAGATTGGATACTGCACGAACATCTGAAGCAAGTAATTGTAATCGCTCATTATCAAGAAGCAAACGATCCAATAAAGCTTCTGACATTCCGTCTGATTTGCCGTTCTTGTAATCTTCTTCGTTAGCTTTTAATATCTCGTGATTAGACGACGTGAGTGTTTCAGCTATATTAAGTAGAGCCTGGTTCTTAACATGCCCAGTTATATTAGCTAAATCACGGGCCGCTTTCCTCGCAGCTTTTGCTTTTATGTTTAATTCATTTCCGGACATTAGCATTACAAAAGATCTCCCAACGTCTATTTTAGACTATGACCATGTTGCTACGATGCACCGCCTCTTCACCATAACTATGTTGTAAAATATTTTCTATATTCTCCGAGTGTAATCCTTTAATACTTGACAGATCCTCAGAACTATAGTTAGTTATTCCAGCTGCTATTTGCTTGCCTTTAGTATCCAGGATGGATACGATCTCACCTCTGTCGAAAGATCCCGTAATATCAATTACACCAGCTGGTAAAAGACTACGATGCTTAGTGCAAATTGCACGAACAGCTCCGTCATCAACTAGTATTTCACCTTTAGTGGACAGTCCACTTAGCATCCATCTTTTCCTACTTTCCATTTTTGTTCTGCTTGCAGGAAAGAAAGTTCCAATACTCTCACCATCAATCAACCTTCTGACGACATCCTCTTCCTGCCCGTTGGCTATCACAACATCTACACCAGATACAGCTGCAATACGAGAGGCTTCAATTTTCGTAGTCATGCCTCCTCTACCTCTACCATCTCTAGAAGGGCCTCCCATAGACTCTACATCTTGATTAACTTCGTCCACAATTTGGACAAGTTTAGCTTTAGGGTCAATGTTAGGATCTGAAGTAAATAAACCATCCACTTCTCCCAGCATAACTAATAAATCTGCATCTACTAAATTAGCCACCAAGGCTGACAGGGTATCGTTATCACCGAAACCTTCACCTATCAATTCATCAATAGAGACCACATCGTTTTCATTTATTATTGGCACAATTTTGTGTTCCAAGAGGGCTAGAAGTGTATTACGCACATTAAGATATCCAAGCCTATCGGATAAATCTTTGCGGGATAGTAATGCCTGGCCGACTCTTATATCGTATGACTCAAACAATTGTTGGTAAACGTGCATAAGACGGCCTTGACCGACTGCAGCTAGAACTTGCCTAAACGATATATCTTTGCTGTCCTGAGGTAATTCTAAAGCATTTCTTCCTGCAGCTACAGCACCGGAGGATACGAGTAAAATTTCAGCACCCTTACAATGAAGATAAGCTATTTGACCAACAATATTTGACATAATTCCCAGGTTAAGACTATCTGTCCCACTTGTGAGTAGGCTAGTTCCCGCCTTAACCACTATACGTCTATAAGACTCCTGAGACTTATATGTGGAAATGTCACTTGAATCTGAAATAAAGTTGGCCGACATTCGGGATTCTCGTTATCTTTATATTCGTTAGTTCATCTTCTACAGTGTCCCTATAGTAACACATTCAGACCTGCCTTAAGATTGCTACCATGAGGGACTAAGGTCTTCAGAGTTGTTACTGGTAAGACGTACCTGATCTTCGCCATTTGTATTCATTACGAAGATTTCTGAATCTCCATCCAAAAAAGACACGAAAGCTATTTGCCGGCCACCGGGCGACCATACGGGACTCTCATCAATGACATCATTGAATGTAAGCCTGATTTGGCTGGTTCCATCAAGATTGGTAGTGTAAACCTCAGGGTTACCATCCCTTTCAGAAATGAATAGGATCTGTCTGCCATTAGGTGACCAAGAGATTTGAGACTCGCCCTCATTAGTCCTGGTAATTCTTTTCTGTTCACTCCCATCTGATTTCATAACATATATCTCTGGATTACCATCCCTAGACGATATAAATGCAATCCTTTTGGAATCAGGTGACCAAACAGGACTATAATCGGGAGTTTCGGATAACCGAACTTCATTTACGCCTCTGGGATTACGTGTCCAAATACCTTGTAGGTGCCCATCAGTTACCGAGAATGCGACAGCATTTCCATCAGAGGACCATGTCCCTAGATCCGAGGCTGGAATCGAAGTCAATTGTAAAGATTCTGTCCCATCAACGTTAACTGTAAATAAATGATGAACACCTTTTTTACTTTCAACGTACACTAACCCATCACTAGTGGGAGACCAATAATGGCTGCCGTGTGTACCTTCGTCTAAATCCAATCGGACACGTGTATTCTTCTCGAAGTCCATTATCTCGATCTGTTTGGCCAGTCCAAATCCAGAGAGGAAGGATATCAATTTCTTATTAGGTGATAGTTTAGGAGACACTTCATCGTCTAGGCTCTTACTGGCATTTTCCTGGTTTTCACCATTGGAATCCATCGTATAAATCTCCCAGTTGCCATCACGATTAGAAGTAAATACGATCGAAGATTCAGTGGAGCTACAAGCGACAGACATGAAGATCATGAACGCTAGGAAGAAAGTTCGTATCTGTTTCATAGTTATACCCTCTGCCTAGAAAAATAATTAAGGATCTAGATTAGCATAATTTCCTATAGCGTATCCTAGCTTTATCACAGACGACATTTGTAGGGCAAGGTTTTCCTAGGTGCCGACACTCGTTGTTTGTTATAATCCCTGCAGTCCTTAGGCTCATATTTGTCAAAAGATATCAGATCATGGAATCATCCAAAGGGCTTAGATAACAAAACATACACCCGGTGAACTTCTTAGATTCATCACGTTTTCAGTCTCTATGCTATACAATTTTGGATATCTTGGTCCAAAATCACATATTTGATCTACGATCAAATGTCCTGGGACCTACTCCTATGCATATTAATCTTAATTATCGTCAATGAAGAAGTTAACACGGGCTCTCATTATGCTTTTACTTAGCTGCGTAAAGCGCGAGCGAGTTTCCGGAGACCAGAAAAACTTGTACAAGAGATAAAATGGTCAATAAAAGGTTTTGCTTCAAGCAAACACCTGGTGAGAGGTTCATAGTCTTTCGTTTCCATCAGTGGATTCAGCCATATAATCCGTTGTACTCGTTTCTTCATGCTTTTTAATGCCCCTGATACTGTACTAGGTTCACCCGTATCCCAACCGTCACTGACTATGATTACATTTGTATAGCGTGTCTGTAGAAAACGATAATCAGAATTCATTTTACCAATCGTGTATCCAATACGAGTTCCGCCGGACAGTTGAGGGGTTAGTGACAAAATACCATCCATAGCATCTTCAAATGAGGTAGATGTAAGTGTGGAAGTTACTCGACTAACTTTTGTGCTAAATACAAAAGTTTCTATTCTACTTGTGCATTTGGAAATGGCATATACCAGTTGCAATAATGAGTTAGTACTCTTGTCCATAGAACCGCTTACATCGAGGAGAACCAACAATCGTGGAGTCCTTTTACCCTTGTAGCGACGTGGTAGACTTACGAAATCGCCGCCGGTATTCGGCGTTTGTCTCAAGACTCTACGCATATCTACGACACCTTTACTATTATGTCTCTTAAGTCTCCTTGCAGGCCTTGAAATCAAGGATTTAACTATGTTAGCTGCTATAACATTAAATTCCGGGTTTTCTTGCCTCTGAATCTGTAATTTATTTTTTGCTGTGACTAATTCGTTGATGCTAGCACTTGTACGAAATGGCTCGATACTTTCTCTCTTCGGCTCTACGTCACTTATAGTCTGTATAATTCTACGAGAAGCAATCTCGGGTACACGTGACTTAAGCTCTTCCGTCAACATAGAATGAGGATTAGCCTCTCTATCATGAGGTTTAAATTCCCAGAACTCATTAAAAAGACGATCAAATAGAAGACGATCTTCCTGTTTAGACAAAAATATCGTCAAAAGTACCAGATATGCTTTTCCTTTGTCGAAAAAATTTATGGATCTAAGACCAACTACAGAATCACTGACTTTCGCAGGCTCTACCGGCAAACCGTTATCCCTTAATCGCCTGGCAAAAAGTGTTAAGAAAGAGATCAAATCATATTCGGATTTTTCGATAATTTCTTTCAAATTAACGATCCTGTCTCACATCCTTTTGTGTTCACTGCCCACTGCCCGGCTTGAACAGCAGCTAAAAATTCTTGAATAGTTCTATTAAATAAATCCGGCTCCTCTAAATTGATAGCATGTCCCGACTGGGGGAAAACTACCAACCCAGAAGATGGAATATATTTTTTCATAAATATACCTGGTTCAATACAGGGTTCATCTTCGTCTCCAAACATAATTAAGGTTGGAGCACTTAACGAACGTAGTTCTGATTCCAAAGAAAAAATAGGCAGTCGTTTACCTTGAACGCCTCTAAAGGTCATAGCTGACCCTAGGCTAGAGTGCTGAAAAAATTGAGTGTGAAACTCCCGCCAGCTATCCGGGTCTTTGCGTAGCAATTGAACTCGGGTGGGACCATTAACGTAATCACTCATACCTTGCATCCCTTCAGAATCCATGGATTGCGCAAATCTTTCTAAGTTTTTTTTGAATAACCTAGGTTTAGTGGACCCGGTACCTGTGCCAGCAATTATCAATGATTCTGTCATATTTGGATACTTGATGCCAAAATTCAGAGCAACATTTCCTCCCATCGATAACCCGACAATATGCGCCCTGTTTATATTCAGGTAATTTAAAAGTCCGAACAGATCTTCAACTGCCTGTTCTTGACTATACATACCTATATCATTCGGGACGTCAGAAGGGGGATATCCCCGGGCATTATATGTTATGACCTTGTATCTTTTACGAAAGAACCTGACTTGAGACTCCCATGACCTAAAGTCACCTGCAAACTCATGACAGAAAACTAGAGGAAATCCCTCCCCACTTATCTCGTAATAAAAGTTTACTTTATTTACCATGGCTTTAGACATATCTACCTCCCGGTTACTACACCAAGCGAATAACATCGTGTTTAATAATGCCAAAGAGTTTATCGTTCATAATTCCCTATAAGTCACTCTACGGTGTAGAGTGTATAACAATTATATCTCTTCCCAAACTTTACTGATATGATGTATGTTAAGAATACAAAAGGATCCCATATAGCTAAGTCTTGTGATTATCACGACAGTCTATATCTACTAACCTAACGACACTAGAAATCATCTGGATATACTATAATTTATCAGTGGCATACCCATTTGAACAGTCAATTTAAAAGTCATGCTGCAATCGGAGATCCGATCCCAGTATTTCCTATTCAACAGACGGTTTCCTTATTGCAAATTGCAATCCGCGAATTACGGATCCTATTACCACTAACAGAGGTTTTAAATGACAAACACTTTGACAATCATAGAAAGACTAGAAAGAGGGGATATTTTAATATCCGATGGAGCCACTGGCACTTATCTTCAAGCCCACGGGCTTGAACCTGGCGGTTGCCCGGAAGAATTTAATATTAGTCATCCTGAAATTATAAGACGCATGGCTCGCGAATACTTTGACGCAGGATCAGACTTGGTTCTAACAAATTCATTCGGTGGCAACAGATTTATGCAAGAGAAATACGGCTTAGGCGACAAGGTAAAAGAAATCAATCGTTTAGCAGCTGAACATGCAAAGAGCCAAACTCCATCCGGTTGTTATGTAGTGGGTTCAATCGGCCCCACAGGCGAATTTCTGGAGCCACTTGGGCCGGTAACAGAAGAACAGATGCTAAACGCTTTCACAGAACAAGCATGCGCCCTAGAAGAAGGAGGTGCTGATGCTGTAGTTATAGAGACACTTACTTCTATCGAAGAATGCGTTCTGGCAATAAAAGCTGCGAAGGAAAATACAAAGCTGACAGTTATGGCTACCCTAACCTATGACAAAGGGCCAAGGGGTTTCTTCACTATGATGGGGGTAACACCTCAAATAGGAGTTACTGCTTTGAAAGAAGCAGGAGCTGATGTAATAGGTGCCAACTGTGGTAATGGGATAGACGTAATGGTCGAATTGGCCGCTGAGTTACGAGCTGTTACAAACGACTACCTACTAATCCACTCAAACGCAGGAATACCATCTCTGCAAAACGGTGAAATAATATATCCCGAATCACCTAACTACATGGTCGATGGATTTCTACAATTAGTGGATCTTGGAGTAAATATACTAGGCGGCTGTTGCGGTTCGAATCCTGAACATATCAGAGCCTTAGCCAAGGCTATAAAAAATTGAATCATTTTACTATCATAAGATGAAATCTCTCGAATAGTAGGGGAAAGGAATTCTAATGACTCTTGGTAAAAACGAAATATCGTATCAAGTCTACGACGTCCTGAACCGATATGGAACATGTGTTGAACTGATACCAGTAGACAAATATTTTCACGATATTACTATCGGTCTTTATCTAAAAAATAAGGTTTGCACTGTATGGACATTCAGTAAACGACAAGGTGTTCATGAGAGAATTCTTCAAATCAGAAATCAGCTAGTCTCCCTTGGAGGAATGGTCCCAGTTGACGGAACCCACAATCAAGCTGAGTTCTCCTGCGGATATTTACACTTCAGACCTGCTAAATTTCTACTCAACCAAGCTGTAAATAAGAGCCCAGAATATTCTGCAAGTAATAATCCAATGACCATTAGAGATACGAAGAGTACATTGACTATCCAAGCAGTCGCTGTACAAAGAGATGATCAATGGGTCTACCAGATAGCTGGAAAGGGTGAAGCGCCCAACAAAGCCATACGTATTCGGATGATAGTCGCAGGTTTCATTCGATATGGTGAAATGAATAAGGTTAATGACACGGAAGTATCCTTTTCCTGTGGCCAGCGTCACGATGACATAACCAGGCTGTTACTGCCTTTTTCACGGAACATTTCTAGCGTGGAAAGCATGATCGCCGCAGAAGCTCTACGAGGTCAAATGACTACTGGCACTTTAGGTTTCACCCCGATCTAACCCAACTGTAAACAACTTATTTGCTTTTATAGCCAGACTTCAACTTAACAGACCATGTTTTTACAAACATTGAGGAGGCCATTACATGCCCACCAGTGCAACAATGACACCAAGAGAGCGAGTTTTAAACGCCCTGTCCGGCTCTCCTGTCGATCGTACTCCCGTAGCCAATCCAACAAGTGTGGCGACCGTAGAACTCATGGATATGGTGGATGCTCCATTTCCTGGCGCATGCCGTGATCCCGAAATGGCTGCTCGTCTAGCAGCTACGGGTCATACGATACTGGGATTCGATTCCGTAATGCCGTATTTCACTATTATTCAGGAGTCTTCTGCGTTAAATTGTGAAATGCAGTGGGAAGGGAAAGATAATTGGCCAACAGTGCGCATGTACAATCCGATTTGGAGAGGTCCTAACGACATCTCAATACCTCCCGATTTCCTTGATCATCCTGATAATCAGACAATCACCAAATCAATTGCGATGTTAAAGTCGGAATTTGGCAACGAAGTTGCAATAATAGGGAAAACTATGGGCCCATGGACACTAGCTTACCATGTATTTGGTGTGGAAAGTTTTCTTTTAAGTACTGTTGATGACCCTTCACTAGTTAAAAAAGGATTGAATAAATTGAAAGAGATTTCTATTCTCTTTGGGGAAGCACAAATTGACGCTGGGGCAGATATACTAACTTTTCCTGATCACGCAACAGGAGACTTAGTTAGTGGCGATTATTACAGAAGATTTCTTCAAGAACTGCACGTGGAAATGGCTGAACGACTCTCAGTACCCCTAATTCTCCATATTTGCGGTAATACGCTCGACAGAATGAAATATATTGCTGAAACCGGCATGGCGGCTTTCCATTTCGATTCTAAGAATGATCCTCAGTTAGCTATGGACGCAGTTGAAGGCAAAATAGCTATGGTTGGTAACATAAATAATCCTGAAACCCTGTACGCCAGAGGACCTGAGGAGGTTCGAGAGGAAGTATTCAGAGCTTTAGACGCTGGCGTAGATTTAATTGCTCCAGAATGTGCGATTCCTCTGGCAACGAAACTCGAAAATCTTCTTGAAATTCCTAGATCAGTAATAAAATGGCATGAAGAACGGGATGGATAGTCCCTATCACACTATAGAGTCCGTACTTCCAAAGGTGATTATTTTTCAAATGCCTAATCTATTGCTTCAAAATCACATCTTTCCAATACAAAGTGGCTAGATTTAAATTTAACTGATAAAATCTTTTATGATCATCAATGTCTATTTATAGATGACCACAATCTATGGAGGTCTATACCTAAATGGTGGGGAAGAAAACAAATGCCCATTACACATGATGGTTTGAAGAAGGAATTTGAATATATCGGTAAGCCCTTTGAGTTGAATCACATCCAAAGTCTATTCAACGACTCCGACCCATTAATGCACGAAATGGCTCACAACCTCATAATAGGCAATCAACACGAAGTAGATCGTCTAACAAAAAAAGCTCTTGACTCAGGGTTTTCCGCTAATACTATCCTAGACGATGGTCTCATATCTGGTATGGCTATTGTCGGGATTAAATTTAGAGACAATTTTATTTTCGTCCCTGAGGTTTTAGTGGCGGCTCGTGCAATGAAAGCAGGGATGGCACACTTGGAACCTATATTGTCAGCCTCTGGTATAAAACCAATTGGCACTATCATAATGGGTACCGTAAAGGGCGATCTGCACGACATAGGTAAAAACCTTTGCATCATGATGCTAAGAGGAGCCGGATTCACTGTTCACGATCTCGGAGTTGACACCACATCAGACACATTCATTGAAGCGGTATCTGAACACAATGCTGATATTTTAGGAATGTCAGCATTGTTAACCACAACCATGCCTAATATGGGCAAGACTATAGAAGCATTTGAAGAGTTGGGGCTACGTTATGAAGTTAAAATCATGGTCGGAGGTGCTCCATTGACACAAGAATTCGCCGATGATATGGGTGCCGATGGGTACGGACAGGACGCTATATCCTGCGTAGATCTCGCTAAAACATTTGTAGGCATCCAGACATTAAATCAATAGGTGATTTCAACTACTCGTCAATCAGGATAGAATTATATGCGGCAAGAAGTTGATAAGGAAAGTTACAAAGCCAGTATAGAACGTCTTCATGATATCTTCAAAGACATGTCTAAAAGTGTTGACAAAGTGTCGCGTTGGCGCTGTCCATACAAGAATGCGAAAGATAGATGTACCGCTAATTTCGGCTGTCGAAACCAGGATCGAGACGTAACACCAGGTACCTTATACATTTGCAATGATAATAACGAATTAGACTACCGTAGCGCTTGGGAAATCTAAAGCAAGAAGCACACAGTAATATTGATTTTGTAATAATATGTATAATTGCTAAGCCCTTGTGATAATTACCTTAGCTTTGTTAACATATTACCGACGATTTGTCATAGACTAAAAGAATACATGATTGTCTGAACCAAAATACTTACTCTAAAAGAGAGGTGTTTCGTTATACTTGACGCAAATTGTGAAACAATAGAGGTGATGAAGAAGGATCGCTCTCCGACACTGAAAGAAATCGGTGATTTGATTTCCCATTCGCTAGATGCGGGAATTAAGTTGAAACGCTTACAAGGCTTTGACATAGACCTTTCAGCTAATAAGGATTTTCACAAAGTATTTTTTTCAGCCATATGCTCGTGTGGTACTGCAGCTGTACTTAGCGTAGAGGTTTCCAATAATAAAACCATGAATGAAATCAAACGCGCGCTCCCGTCACTAGTAAATAAACTCACAGTTCAGAGTGAAATGTTCTATCGTATGTCCTGCGACATGCACAAGAAAATGCGGAGCGGTCTCACAGACAAACTCTAAACACCAAGATCTCTTGATAAAAGGATTAACATGGCAAGGCGTCCAAAAAAGCAATTTACAGAGGCAGAGGCATTACAACGAGCCAAAAAGTTTTCCGAAGGCTATGTTAAAAAAGGTCCGTACGAATTTTTCCCCGAACAAGATGTTGTTCAGGTGGTGCAAGAAGGATTGGGAGAAAATGAAAGGAAATTCGGATATCGTTATTGCCCTTGAATGCCCCTAAGCGGTGATCCCGTCGAGGATCGCAAGAAAATATGTCCTTGTGAGCGTCATCATGAAGACATAGAACGAGATGGATTCTGTATATGAATGTTTTTTGTAAGCGAAGAGTTTCTTCGCAAGTATGAATCTGGGGAAGATTTCAGCCAAACTATAGACGAGGCTGTTCCGCTTGGCGAAGAGTTGTTTGGCGAGGGTGGAGGCAAACGAGAGTTCAACGATAAAAAACGTAAACAAGCTTCAGAATAGCTTAACATTTATTATATAAGCAAATTGAAAGGAACGAAGTCATGGAAGATACAGGAGTTCAAGTTTATAGCTCCAACGGCTGAGGTCCCTGCCAAATGGTGAAGGTGTACCTTTCACGAAAGGGAATTCCATTTGAGGAATTTAATGTGTCATTAGACAGAGAAGCATTGACACGGCTGGTTAAAATGGGTTACAGAACGACACCCGTTGCGATTATTGGTAACGAGAAGGTAGTTGGATATAGCCCTTCCAAACTCGATTCTGCATTGAATACCGCCGGGCTGAGTTGAGATTCTAATATCTGAGCAATACTTCTGGCCTATTCGCAATAATTACACAGACGTATACGACAATTTAATCTAATATGAACCGATGTCTATTGACCAAACATCTGGTCACGGTCTAGAATTCATCGAAGGCATTGACTGACAGTTTAGAAACGGGGCCCCGTGGTGTAGTGGTTTTAACACACTGCCCTGTCAAGGCAGAGATCGCCGGTTCGAATCCGGTCGGGGTCGCTTCTCAATTTAAACAAAATAGATAGCGCCTAAAGCACGAGCATACAATAAAACAGAAAGGCCCATAGTTATCAATGGAGGTGTATTGATGAAGGTATCAGATAATGAATTGAAGCGCGATGAACTTTTCGGATGTGACACCATGGTCTCTCTCCCATCTTCCTCTGCCGATGGGCAAACTCTATTCGCTAAAAATAGTGACAGACAATCTGAAGAATGCCAACCATTAACCCAAACGCAAAGAATTACACATAATGACGGAGAAACCGTGAATTGCGACTTCACAACTATCCCGCAGGTTGACGTTACATATAGCCATGTAGGTTCACGCCCATATTGGTGCTGGGGATATGAACACGGTTTCAACGAACATCAGGTCGTGATAGGAAACGAAGCCGTAAGATCAAGGCTACCTATGGGCAAGGAACCAAGGCTGAACGGAATGGATTTGGTCCGACTTGGCTTGGAGAGAGGTAAAACTGCTGCTGAATCTGTCAATGTGATTACAGGTTTAATTACAAAACACGGTCAAGGTCGATTCGTTGGAAATTCCGAATATAGTGATTATGACAATGGTTTTATAGTAGCCGATCCTAACGAAGCCTATATAATAGAATCAGCCGGCCACGAATGGGCTGTAAAGACCGTAAATAATGCTATAGGAATAAGTAACACACATTCTATAGGCACAGACTGGACGAGCTTATCGAATACAGCCGAGAAAACTGCTGTAAATAACGGTTGGTTTGAACCTAACGGAGAACGCTTTAATTTCAGAGATTCCTATATAGACTTTGACGGCACCTTTTCCGGAAGTGGACCCAACCGGAGGTCGCGATTGTGTTCCTTCCTAGACGGTCTTAAGGATACAGTTGAATTACAAGATATGATGAAGTTAGTTAGGGACCACTCAGACGGCAGCAATCCTGGCGAGCCTCACCGATCAACCATGCCCTCTGAAGGGTCAGTCTGCATGCACCGCACCCCCAACACCAAGGGTAATACTGCTGCTACACTGATAGCGCATTTATGCGATGACGGTTCTAGACTTCCAATATATTGGTGCAGCTTCTATTCTCCATGTTTAGGGATTTTTCTACCCACGTTTTCTGAAGGTGCGATTCCAAGCATTCTAAGCATAGGCGATAAAGAAACGGATGATAGAAGTCCCTGGTGGCTATTCCGTCAATTAGAAAAGAAGACCAGAAAAGAAATGGAGTTCGACGAAGACAAAGTTGCATTGATTCGAAACACTTGGGCACCTATTCAGGATTCACTAATCGAAAGTTCATATTTAATAGCTGCGGAGGCAAACACACTAATAAAAGTAGGCAAATCCAATGAGGCATATAGTCTTTTAAATGACTACATGACTGACAATGCTAATGTAGTTCTTTCAGAAATACGAAAATTACTTTCAATTATAAATGCTGTTCCAATTACTGCGGATAACTATTAAGTTGAATTAGAAGATTCTCTATCGCTGTGGGCTTGTAAAACTTAAGGCCGTCTAATCAAAGTGTTTTGCAGATGCCATTTGCCTTTCTGCCCACTATTATTCGTCACTATCGCCGTTTACAATAAACCCTTCATTTTCATGCACAACTATAATTTATACCTGGACTACAATATTAACACAAGTGTAATGGTATACTGGTTTAATAATATAACATCGTATATTCCCTATCTACAGTACATTTATATATCAGGTCATGATCCTAATAAACTAATCGCACATACAGGGCATTCGTATGGAATCTAAAGTATCAGAAGCAAAATTCTTCAAAGTAGTTCTAGAACAAGACTTAAAGGTAGTAATGCGAGACGGTACCATCCTGCGGGCAGATGTTTATCGTCCAGACAGCCCAGACAAGTTCCCTGTCCTACTGCAAAGAACTCCATACGACAAGTCTAGGCCAACCTCTATTGAAATGACTCAGTTACTCGCCGAGCGTGGCTATATATCCATAATACAAGATGTAAGAGGGCGATATGCCTCTGAAGGTGATTTTCACCCAGGTTTCTATTCTGGGAAACATTACGATGCCGAAGACGGTTATGACACGGTGGAATGGGCAGCAAGACTCCCATGGTCAACAGGTAAGGTAGGCACAGTAGGTAACTCCTATTGTGGATGGACTCAGTGGGAATTAGCTCATACACGTCCACCTCATTTATTTGCAATGCTTCCTCAAGGATGCGTTGCAAACCTATTAGACCGAGAGTTAAGCGCCGTGCCACGACTTGGAAGGATACTATCTTGGACTATAGGACTATCCACAGACCAAAGGCGTCGTGATGAAGAAATATGGGGTCCGAAGTGCCAAGATGAGGCAGATCTTTTATGGATGAAACACGAGAGATCTAAATGGTTGTGGTTTCTACCGATTCAAGATATTCCTGAGAGCTCAATATACGGCATGTCTCAACAATGGAAACTCTGGCTCAACAGCCATACAGAAGATAATTTTAGTTTCGAGAGTAAGCATCATCTCATTGATGTGCCAGTTCTTAATACAACCGGCTGGTATGATCAACAAATTTGGACAACCAAACAATTCACTGGTATGTCATCTAACGGTATGACGAAGCATGCTAGAAATAACCAACATATCATGATAGGCCCTTGGACACATACTGCTGTTAACTGGGATAGAAAGGTTGGAGACATTGATTTCGGTACTCAAGCTGAGTTAAGTTACTACGATATTGCTGACGAATGGTTTTCATATTGGTTGAAGGGAGAAAATAACGCGGTAGCAGACTGGTCACCGGTGCAAATATTTGTCATGGGTGCCAACCAGTGGAGATCAGAAATGGAATGGCCTTTGAAAAGAACAGTATACACTGATTTTTTCATCCATAGTGGTGGTAACGCTAACACAGCGAAAGGTGACGGTACACTGTCCAAAACGTTTCCTTCCGAAGAAATTCCAGATTCCTTTACCTATGATCCAAGAGATCCATTAATGACCCTTTACTCTCCTGCCGGGCAACAGGAGCCTCAAGATCAGAAAGTGTTTGATGGCAGACAAGACGTCTTGATGTATATCTCAAAGCCACTAATTAATGAGATGGAGGTAACAGGTGTACCAGAGGTTCAACTATACGCAGCTTCCTCGGCCACTGATACCGATTTTGTAGCCAAGTTATTAGATGTTTGGCCGGATGGTTTTACTCAGGAAATATGTCACGGAATACTTCGGGCTAGATACCGTGAATCATACACAGATCCTACATTAATTGAACCTGGCAAAATATACGAATATACTATCAGATTAAACCCAACTAGCAACTTGTTTAAAGAAGGACATCAGATTAGACTTGATATTACCAGTAGTGATTTCCCGAACTTCGATCGAAATCACAACACGGGAGGCGATGACTCTACGGAAACCACATTGATTTCAGCTGACCAAACTGTATTTCATGACACAGTCCGACCTTCTAAAATCATACTCCCTGTTATACCAAAAAGAAATGCTAAGGTGACCTAGATATTTTATGCCAATAACTCTCACTAGCTTCGCCCCAGGGATGTTCCTTGGCAACTTCTTCATTTAAATCGGTCCCCCATCCCACTCCTGATGGAATAGTCATATATCCTTCTTTTATTAAGGGTTGGTTTGTGACTAAATCATCCTTCCAGCTTACGTCATCTACGTCTGTTTCCATGATACGAACATTTGGCAAAACTCCACACAGACTTGCAGCTATAAAAGTGGAGAGATGACTGTAATAATTGTGAGGAGCAACATTAAGTTGATAAACTTCAGCTAAATCACCTATTTTCTTCGACTGACTAAATCCATTCCAAGGTACGTCCACCATAAAGACATCTGCAGAATGCCGTTCAAAATAGGGGATATATTCCCTCATATAATACAGATTTTCCCCTGTACATATCTTAGTAGATGTAGACTGCTTGATTTGAAGAATAGCTTCAGGATCATACATGTCAACTTCCAACCACAGTAAATCAAATTGCTCCAAAACTTTGGCTATACGTATTGCACCCTCAGTCTTGAAATTGAAATTCAAATCAAGATTGATATCAATATCGGGTCCAACAGATTCTCTAAATGTGCCTATGAGATCTTCAATTTGGCCTAACAATTGAGTTGTTACTATTTGATCCGTTGTACCCAGTCCACCCCCAAATCCCGCAAATAATGCCGTGCTAGGAACTCCAGGTAAAATAATATTAGTTTTTAATGCTGTATACCCCTTAGATTTTACTTCCTTACCCAATAATTTAATGTCATTTAGGGTCTCTATAGGCGCAGTGTTTAGGATGTCATGGTGACGAACTCGATAGGTACCACAATGAGACCAATAGAGTCGAACATCTTCTCGTGTTGGTCCTCCAAAAAGTTCTACGACCGATATTTTTAAGGCTTTGGCTTTAATATCTAGTAAAGCCAACTCTATACCCGCAATTGCCTTTGCTGCTATGCCGCCAGGGCTTTGTCTAGTACCTCTCAGCATATCCCAAAATCGCATTTCAAAAGGTCGGACATCCTTCCCTATAAGCAAAGGTTTCAGATCTTGAATAGTTCCCACAATACCATGTGGGTTCCTACCATCACTACATTCACCATAACCAGTAACGCCTTCATCTGTCTCAATCTTAACAAAGATCCAAGGACGCCATCCGGCATCAACTAATAAACTTTCGATATTAATGATTTTCATCTCTCTCCTCGCTGACTCTGATCCATATATATACAAATGCTACCATATGAATATTCTATAAGTCAGTTTATATTGATCCCCAAAAAGCTAATCTCCCTACTTGAATCCAAGAAACCTACCGATGGTGATCTTCTCCTTGACACATAACGATTTGATCCCTAGGATAATTCTATTGCCTACGATACTTACCATTATTATTTGTAAGGAGACCTCCCACAATGGACGAAACTTTAGTATTCCTACCTGCTACCGAATTATTAGAATTGATTGCTTCCAAACAGATATCGCCCGTGGAACTAACCAAACTTTATTTCAGACGTATAGAACGCATAGACCCGCAATTAAATTCTTACCTTATTACAATGGAAGATGAGGCATTAAAGACGGCTGTAACTGCTGAACAAACCATCATGAAGGGTGAAGAATTAGGTGCATTACATGGCCTGCCAATTTCTATTAAAGACACGCAAATGACCAAAGGAGTAAGAACAACGACAGGCTCGCTTGTTTTCCAAGATCGAATTCCTGACAAAGATTCAGCCGTGGTGGAACGAGTTAGGAAAGCCGGAGCAATATTACTTGGTAAAACAAATACTCCCGAGTTTGGGTTGGTAGGCACATGTGCAAACAATTTGGGAGATCACGGTCGTAATCCGTGGAACACTGAGTATACTCCTGGAGGGTCGAGTGGTGGAGCCGCAGCAGCCATGTCTGCTTGTTTATGTGCTTTATCAACTGGCGGAGATGGAGGAGGTTCAATACGTATTCCCGCAAGTTTCTGTGGTATCTACGGCATAAAGCCAACTCAAGGCAGAGTATCCGGCTACACAGGAATCCAAACACCACCTATTCTTAATATATTTGGCCAACAGGGACCGCTAAGTCGGACCGTTAAAGACTCCGCTCTTCTTTTACAAGTTATGGCTGGGTACGACCCTAGAGATCCCTCATCATTGCGTGAGGCTACACCCGATTTTCTCGCAGCTGTTGATCAAGACATACGCGGATTACGGGTAGCGTGGAGTCCGGATTATGGCTTCGCGAATGTAGATCAGGAAGTAAATGAAGTAACCCAGACAGCAGCAAAGGCATTCGAAGATCTAGGGTGCCATATTGAAACCATAGACTTGAGATTAGAATCGCCGTACGACGCATATGGACCTATCTATGAAACTGCCGCATACGCATCCTACGGTCAATACATAAAATCGCATGGTGAACAACTGACTGAATTCTCCAGATTTTTTATAGAAGCTGGATCGAAAATCTCCGGCGCCGACTATGCTAGAGCCCTTGGTCTGATAGATAGACTTAGATCGCAAATGGACGATGTATTCACCGAGTATGATCTACTACTGTCACCCACCCTATCCGTACCCGGTGTTCGGGTCGGTGAATTTCCTGCAGAGATAGCCGGAAAGCCTGCTTATCCCCACCGATATTTTGGCTTTCATCCTTTCACTTATCCTATTAATGCAATAGGTCACGCAGCAGCCAGTATCCCAGCCGGCTTCTCCTCAACAGGATTACCTATTGGTTTACATATAGTGGGAAAAAGAGGCGCCGAAACAACAGTAATAGCTGCTTCAGCCGCTTTTGAGAAGGCAAAGCCATGGATCCACCATAACCCACCTGTGTCTTAAGCTCCATTCGCTATTGAGGCTCAAGCGAGAGGGCTCTCAAGGTACTACAAAGCACGTAGCTAACCTCGTCACCCTCACTCCGGTGCCGTTAACCTAATCATGAATGGTAGTGATACTATCTGCACTCTGCAGAGCTATATGAGAAAACTCGCCCTCGGAAGTGGCACCGTGCCAATGTTTCTCTCCAGCAGGGATAAAAGCAGTATCGCCCACATTGATCTCAACTTCCTCTGTCTCAGAAGCTATAATACCGGTGCCATTTGTGACGTATAACACTTGATCACTAGTATGGCTATGAAACTTATTCCGTGCACCCTTAGCAAAGCTCACAATATTGAAATTAAAGTACCTACTATCCTTCTCACCCACAATTGGACGCCTACCCACCTTGCCTCCAAAGAATATAGGCGCTTCAGACATGTCTTCTTCAGCGTTCTGGTTTTTCTTGATAACGTTCATGATACTCCTTACTACAGTTAGTTCTTTTACAACATCTCGTTTGAACAGCAATAAAGCTTGAAATTCACCTTATGTTAATATATAACTTGTTATATATTCAATAGATAGAGGTATATCCTAATAATGCGAGCAGCTCGTATAAACGGACCAAAACAATTTGAAATAATAGATGTTGATATTCCGGAAATTGGGAATGAACAATGCCTGATCAAACTCGAATGCTGGTCTGTATGCGGTAGTGATATCAGGCATTTTTATGATCCGGTTTTCCCAGAGGAACGATACCCCTTAGGTGTTGGATCGCCTTGCCATGAAGCTGCAGGTACAGTAGTTGAATCAAGATCAGATAAATTTAAGGTGGGACAACGTGTTATTGCTCTTCCTAATTTCGATGGTACAGGTGCTATGGTCGAGTACCTATCCACTGACTCCGGTCGCATGGTAGCCGTACCAGAGGTGGGAGATCTAACAGAATGGGTTACATGCCAACCCGCTGGGACCGTAATACATGCCTGTCAGAAAGTAGGATCCCTTTTAGGGAAAGTGGTATTAATCGTCGGTCAAGGGAGCATCGGTCTCTCTTTCACAGCTATAGTTTCTAGGTCAGGAGCTAAGCAAATTATTGCCATTGATCCTCTGGATTACCGTCTCGCATATGCCCGAAAGTTTGGAGCCACTCACACAATAAATCCCGAGAATACTAATGTGGTAGAGGCAGTTGCTGAAATAACAAAAGGATCAATGGCGGACATTTCGGTTGAAGCTACTGGCTATCCGGATGGTCTTAAATCGGCATTTAAGCTGGTTACCGATATGGGAATTGTATTGATGTTTGGCATGCAAGGTGAGTATTCTCCTCACAGGGAATTCACTCCTGTGCAAACAAATTTACTGCACCAAAGCACACCAACGATCATACCTATCGCAGCCAGTCGTAGTGCAGATCCCATAAGTCATATAGAGGCTATGGTGGATCTAAAATCAAGAGGATGGTGGGATCCCGGTGAAATGGTAACTCACAGATTGAATTTTAATGATGTGAAAAAAGCACATGATATGTATGAGAAAAGAGAAGATAATATCATAAAAGTAGTGATGACCTCATAACTTCTAGTATAGTACTCCGTTTATAATCTTGGTCTTTTTATCAACATTTTCCTTATATTTCTTTCATGGGTCCGCTAACCGACTACAATACATGACTCCTTAAGTAAGATTTTCCCATTCGACATTACTCTCGAAAGCGTATGCGGTATTCAAAAGGCCAGCATCATCGAAATGTCGACCTATCAGCATTAGGCCCACAGGTAGACCGCTAGGCTTTCCACAAGGGACACTAATGGCCGGATGGCCCGTAATATTTGTTGGAGCGGTATTCCCCGACATATTCGAGCTATACTCCATAAGTTCACTAAGGCTTGCATTAGACCTGTATTGATGGGCCTTCATGGGAGTTGTAGGCATAGCTAACATATCTACTTGCTGAAAAGCACGATCATAACTATCTCGCAAAATTTTAGCAGCGTTCTGCGCTCTGCCATACACACTTCCATGATAAGTTTGATTTAGGTAAGTTCCCAATAAGAGCATAATCTTTACACTGGGGGGGAAATCATTCCCGTTCGTGATACGAGACTTACCAAGAACGTTGGCAAATGCGACATTATGGTGTCCACCAGAATGGTACCCTACGCCATTTTCACGTAACCCCATTGCACCACCTTCGGCCGCAATTGCCCACGCAATGACTTTTCCGATATCTCGGTGCTCTGGAATTGACACTTCTTTAATTTCAGCACCCAAATCGCCCAAGACAGTCAAAGCATTACGAACCGAAGTATCCACCTCAGGATCTGATATCTTAAGACCAAAACCTTCCCTAACCAATCCTATTCTTAGGCCACTTATATTCTTTGATAAATTATCAACATAGGATTCTACATTAAATTCAATTTGACGCGGATCCTTATGATCATTACCAGCTATAACTTCTAGTAATAGGGCAACGTCTTCTACATTACGAGCCATGGGACCGGCATGATCGATGGTCGCATCTGCTCCTACTATTCCAGTATATCGAACTAGTCCAACCGTTGGCTTTAGACCCACCACGTCAAACCATGATTCCGGCATACTGATGGATCCACCCTGATCACAACCGATAGTCATATCGACGTAATCATAATATAGAGATGCCGCTGACCCTCCGGAAGAACCTCCCGCCAGATAATGAGTATTATGCGGATTTAAAATGGGACCATAAGCACTTATCGCCCCTGCTCCAGAATAGGCGAAATCGTCCATGTTAAGTATCGCTGTGATTTTCCCACCTTCTCCCAAGATCCTCGTAACTATCGTTGCATCGTCATCCGGCACAAATCCATCTAAGACTGTGGATCCACATGTCAAGGGTATGCCAGCAACACTTATATTGTCTTTCAAGCCAATTCTTTTTCCTGCCAACTTACCATTACTGCTGCCAGAAACCACGCATCTCCGTATAATGGCATTGAAAGGATCTTCCCTACAACTCGGCTTATCTAGAATCGAAACATCCCTCGTTATACTTGATCCGTTAGTAGGTCTAATACTAAAAAATTTGTCGAATGATTTTACCATTGGTTTCATTAGTGACTCAAACACTTCCAGTTCCTCATCATTTAACTCCATATGATTTTCGTTTGCTAAACGGTACAAATCATTTTTTGACGGTGGTCTGATTTTCATTAAGTTACCTCTCGTCTTTTATATAATTGATTTATATTGCCTCGACTGTAGATTCAGGTATGTTTATTTTAGTAAATGGACAGTACTGTTAAAGGTGATTTAAGGATGAAATCTAGGTAATAGATCCCTAATGTATTAAGCCTACTCCTTGCCTAGCATAGATGCCCCTAATGACTTACCTTACAGTTTGCGTAATTTAGGCAATATCAGAAGACTTACGATTGCCGTGATACCAAGAAGCGTACCATTACTCACTAGAGCGAGTGTGACACCAAACACCGAAGCAAGAGCACCGGCTTGAATGTTACCCGCAGGCATGACCCCTATCGCAAAATTCCAAACCCCCATAGCACGTCCACGAAATTCATCTGGAACAGCAAACTGCATCAGGCTCTGTGAAAAAATATCAGATAGTCCAGTCATACCACTAACCAATATAATAAAGAGTATTGCCAAGTATAAATTCGTTGATAACCCCAACCCAATAAGAGCACAAGCGAATCCTAGTAAGACTAACAGCCACAATAAACCCTTACGCCTAACATCTTTGAAAAGGGATAATACAACAATCCCTAACATACCTCCTCCAGACATAAAAGCGAATAATACTCCTAGTCCTTCAGCACCTATGTTAAGTACATCCTTCGCCAAAACAGGTAACAATGCCATATACGAAAATCCCAACACTTCTACGACTGCCACTAATACGGCTAGAATTCTCAATTCACTGTTGCGACGCACCTCGATCCCAAGGTCCCTTAAATTTCCCCACACTGTTCCCTTCTTGGTTAATCCTGTCCTACCAGTAAAACGAATGGGAATAAGGGTTAATGTTGAAAGAACATATGACAGTACCATCACGAAATATGCAATATCAGCACCAAATTTTCCTAATATAACACCTAATACTAACGATCCTATCAATCCTCCCATTCGCATGCCAATATTGGTAAACGCTAAGCCCTTAACCAATTTTTCTGGACCTGAAATATCGTAGGTGAATCCTGAACGTGAAGTCATATATAAAGTCATCATACTACCACTAAGGAACGTAAGGGCGAGTATATGCCAAATCTCTACTATATCAAGGAATATCAAGATCCCTATGGCTCCATTGGCGAGAGCATTAATTAGGTTGACTATTTGCATTAATCTCCGCCGGTCAAACATGTCAGCTATTGTTCCAGCGAGAATACCCAAAAAGAAGTTAGGAGCGAATCTAATTCCCATAGCAATCCCAACCATAAATGGTGATTCGGTTATTTCAAGGATTACCCATCCTAGGACAACCTGTCCTCCCATCATTCCAATAGAATTGCTGAGCCCTGATAACCAAAGAAATCTCATATCCTGTATCTGAATGTGGGACAAACCCACAGGATTCCTTATGAAGGATAAAAAGGGCTTAAGCATAGTAATCAAAATTTCAATTCCACCTTTAGGATCGTATGTTACAACTCCTATATAGAATCCAAAAAGTTTATCTATCTTCTAGATATCATCATATCGTTTCTCACGATAGTAGGTTCGAGTTTAGTTTTCGTTTATATCGTCCAACGATTCTGGATACTACTCTGTTAGAAAGTATACATTCTTTCCTCCTACCACATTAACAAAGCATTTCAGCCTCTATCTGATTGCGTAGGACTAAAGATCAATTATGCACTTACCTTTAACTATGTACAACATAGAGAGTAAAGGAAATTCCCAAGATCTTTACGATCAATTCCCATATTGACAGCTAGAATATGCAGATATAGTATGGTCCCCAGTTGACTGACGACGGCATTTCCCTTTCTTTAAGTGAAAGAATCTGACTCTCGGGGCTTGTAGCTCCTTAAACAAATTTATGACTGAGGTACGCATGAGTGAATTAGAGATTACCAATCTAAAGATTAAAGTTGCTGGCAATGATATATACCTACAGAGAGGAGGATCCGGGCGGCCTTTGATCATATTACACAACGATATGGGTGGATCCGGCTGGCTACAGCTCCATAACAGGCTAGCACGTGATTTCACAGTCTACCTACCATCCCTTCCCGGATATGGAAAGTCCGGTCGTCCTGAATGGATGAGAAGCGTGAGAGATATGGCCTTAGTGCAGAATTGGCTAATAAAAGAGCTAGGAATAGGTTCAACAAACATACTGGGAATCGGCATTGGGGCCTGGGTAGCAGCAGAAATGGCTACAATGTGCCATGACCAATTTAATAGTATGGCTCTCGTGTCTCCTGTTGGACTGCAGCCAAAATCTGGAGAGATAATAGATCAGTTTCTTTTGAGTGCAGAGGAATATGTCGAACTCTGTTTCCGTGATAGTTCAAAGTTTAAAGAGATTTTTGGACCTGTTCCATCAGATGAACAGAAGGAGGCTTGGGAACTAAACCGGGAAATGACAGTGCGTGTGGCGTGGAAACCCTATATGTTCAATCAATCTTTACCTTACTTACTACCTGGAGTAACAACCCCAACCCTCATTGTATCTGGAAGTGACGATAAAGTTGTCCCTTTGAGCTGTAGTGAGCACTATAGAGAAGTCCTTCCCAATTCCAGACTTGAGGTCATTAAGGATTGCGGACACTACGTCGATATGGAAAAACCAAACGAATTGGCCCAACTCCTCACAAGTTTCTTTTAAGAATGCCTAGTGATGTAATCGGAGAGACCGCTCCAATGAACCTATGCCATAACGGAGGCCTACTATGCATCTGATGTACTTTACAGAACAGCCGATGTCAACATATCCAGAGCAAGAAGCTCTCGATGCAGGAGGTGTGAGTGCTTTAATGCTCTCAAATAAACACTTCAACCCAGAGGAAGGGAGCAGGCTATATAACGAGCGGTTAGAAGAGTATATTTACGCAGAGGAAATGGGTGTGGATGGAATCATGTTAAATGAACACCATAACGCCCCTTTTTGCATGCAAGCCAGAGTCAACATATTTGCAGCCGCATTAGCTGCTGTAACTGAAAGAGTTAAAATAGTCCTTCTAGGCAACCCTTTGCCCGTCAATGAAAACCCACTCCAGACTGCTGAAGAAATAGCTATGGTAGACATGATGAGCAAAGGTCGTCTAGTATCTGGCTTTGTAAGAGGTGGAGGAACAGAACAATTTGCTAACAATACGAACCCTGCATATAACCGTGAACGTTTTACAGAAGCTCATGATTTACTAATTAAGACCTGGACTGAACCTGGTCCTTTTAGATGGGAAGGTAATCATTACCAATTCCGAGTGGTAAATCCATGGGCATTACCCCTACAAAAACCTCATCCTCGCATCTGGATACCAGGGGTAGCTAGTTTGGAAACTATCATATGGGCTGCTGAACACAGATATCCCTATATATGCTTGAACACTAGTATAGAACAAACAAAACAGATTTGGGAACTCTATGATCGAACGGCTGAAAAATCAGGATATATCGCAGGGCCGGAGCAAAGAGGTTACCTAATCCGATGCCATGTAGCAGAAACCGAAGAGAAAGCAATTAAAAATGGCAGAGAATTTATGTGGATGCAGGGTGAATTTACTGGCGTAGGGCACCCGACCTGGTTCAGTCCCCCTGGTTATACTTCTGCTCAGTCACGTAAGCGGGCTGCTGAAGGACAAAAACTTAGGAGTAAGACTACCTTTGAAGATATGCTAAACATGGGGATGATAATTGCTGGAACCCCAGATCAAGTTGTAGAAAGGTTAAAGAAAATAATGGAGGAAACCCGCCCATCCATTTTAGCTCTATGGGGAAACGACGGTAAAGTAGATCACAAGGATTCCTTGGAATGTATTCGTTTATTAGGGCAAGAAGTCATGCCGAAAGTAAGAGAAATTGGAGATAGGCTTGGTCTCCTAAGCCCATTTGAGTTAAATTCTCCTGTCAGTCTAGCAGCCTCACAACTAAACAACCAGTGGACTGCCTCAGCATGAATAGCCCGGATTTTCAAAGTTTAGTACGTCAAGCACTGCTATGCGTCCCAGATGATATTAAGTCTAATTTGGACAATGTTGACATCTTGATTGAGGACTGGCCTTCGAAACAGCAATTATTTGGATCCGCAATTGAAGATGATCAGTATTTGCTGGGTCTTTATGAAGGTATTCCACGCACCGAACGTTTTGGATACGACATGGTTCTTCCTGACAAAATCACTCTATTTCAGAAATCCATAGAGGCTATATCTTCAAACGAATCTGAAATCATCGAGAACGTCAAAACGACAATTCTTCATGAATTAGCGCATCATTTCGGGATTGATGATCCCACTCTTGAGAAAATGGGCTTGTGACGACAATTCGTGCCACCAAGATGGGTAAAGCCAGAAACACATAACCCACAGGTCTAAATAAGCAAAAGGCTCTGTAAACTTATCAAAAACTAGTAGTCCGAATATGAAATCCACTTCGTCAATCACTTATTCAATCGATTTGAAGTTGATCGCCCTCTATAACAATTACCTGGCCACGAAAAGATACTATAGCTCTCGTGAAACGCCTCAATTCTTGTCGAAGTCCATCCATACGTCGCATAACTTCTGATTCGTAAGGTTCATTAGGTGCCATAGCCATAGATTTACCCCAAAGTCCGGGTTGAGGTAAATTCTTTAAGAACTGACGTAAGTGAATCAAAAAGGCCTCAAATGTTTGTGAGGACACTTCATATATAGGCGTAGCAGTCTGTGGTTCAGTAAACATAAACTGCAGTATCCACTCATCATTTGTAACCCTGTTAGACATGACAAGACTAGGCCAGGGTTGACTAGAAAAGACCGTCCTAGTCTCGTCGTTATCTTTTCCGACCTCCCTGAGTGTTGCTTGTAAAACTCTTAATAAGGAAGAAACATACGACACTGGCAAATGTTCGGATCTTAAAGCGATTTCCAGCCCTAGCAGACCTTTTTGTTCCTGGTTTACTTTATTCATATTAAATATGAATCCTAACTAACGTAGGATACGTACATCTCCTACACGACGAGTAATCCGTTCTTTATCTAAATAATCCATAAGGGCCAAAGCATATTTACGACTCGTTCCAAATATATCCCTAACGTTAGCGATAGTTATCTGACCGTGTTCGTTGATATGTTTACCAATTCCGTCTACCATTTCCACATATGCCGACATGGAAAATGTAACACTATCACTTACTCTGACTACTTGACCTTGATCAACAAGAGCGTTCACCACTTCCGGATCGATTATTACATCAGTAGGCGGTGCGAATCTATCCGATTCCAGCAAACTTATATATTGCCCTACAACTTCTTGATGTAACTCACTAAAACTAGGACTGTGTCCAGTGAGCCTAACTATGGCACCACTTTCAACTATATTCAATTCTCTTACAAGCATGGCCAGTATTTGATTAAATATTTGAGGTGTTATATCTAGCCTACTGCGAACCTCCTCTTTGGGAGCTCCTTGACGTAAAGGAAACTGTGCATGATAACGCTTCAAATATTCTACGGTCTCCTGCACAACACTATCGAATCCTGTCTTTGTATATAAGTAGTCACCTGGTTTGACAACTTTCTGCCCAAGTACAACCACTAAACTATCTGATGCCATGCGATCTATTATATTTTTTGCATACTCGAACTCAAGATTAGCCTTGGAAACCAGCTCGCTAAACTCACAAGGCTCTGACATTTCTATAGTTTTTAGAATTATATCGCTTTCAGACCCTTTAGACATAGTCTCCAGTCTGCTCAGGGTAGGGGAATGCATTCTCCTATGACGACGAGCATGAGTGTCCACAATAGTTCCACCACCGAGTGTAGTTCTATTTGACCTTACAACAAAATAATCACCCTTTACCACTGCGATCGGAGAATTCAATTTAAGTTGTGCCCACGTAATATCTCCTGGATTGGAACGTTGTTTATCAAGTAAACGAACTTTTGCTATCACTTCGTTGCTTCCAGAATGTACAGTTACAAACATGTTATGCGATATAGGAAATTGCGAGTCAGTCACAACTCTCAAACTGACATCAATCGCCATAGTAGGATTTAACCAGCCTGGAGATGCCATCACTTCGCCTCGGCTAATTTTATCCGGGGATATACCACTCAAATTGGCGGCCACACGATTCCCTGGTAAAGCGTGAGTCTGATTCCGTTTGTGTGTTTGTAACCCTCTTATACGGGTCTTCTCCCCAGACAACACTAACTCCATTTCAGTACCAATAGTTAAAGAACCATCTGTTAGAGTTCCGGTTACTACCGTACCAAATCCTTGTACAGTAAACGATCGGTCAATAGGGAGGCGTGGCCTCCCTAGACTGCGCTTTATGGGGACATCTTGTAACAGGTTATCAAGTTTTGAAATTAGCAAAGACATGCCCTCGCCTGTTACACCCGAAACTCTCAAGACTGGAATTCCTTCCATTGTCGTACCTTGGAGAGCTTCGTTAATATCACCTTCCACTAGATCAAGCCAATCACTATCAACAAGATCACTTTTTGTTAAAGCTACCAAGCCATGTTTGACCTGAAGAAGATCCAATATCGCTACGTGTTCCCTCGTTTGAGGCATCACCGATTCGTCAGCAGCTACTACTATCAAAGCCAGATCTATACCACCAATGCCTGCTAACATATTATTTATAAAACGCTCGTGGCCGGGAACATCAACAATACTTACTTGGTTGCCGCTAGGCAAATCGAGCCAAGCAAAACCCAAGTCGATAGTCAATCCTCGTTCTTTTTCTTCGACGAATCTATCTGGATCTATTCCAGTAAGTCTCTCAACTAGAGTTGACTTACCATGGTCTACATGACCAGCAGTCCCCACAACATACATATGGTGACTCCACATTTCAAAGTGATCCTAAGAATAGCATAGGCATCGTTTAGGGGCAATTTGATAAACATTGGTCGTCCCTACCAAACGTCCAATAACTTTAGAAGATGCTAATAAGAAGTAACCTAATAGGCTGGCATCTCTTTATCTTGTATTTTCATGTATAAAGGATCTGAATAGTCTCACCTCTAATTGTCCAATGAAGAATCAAGTTAATCTTCTCTGATAAAAAAGAATACTGTGTCGCTACAAAATCTATATCGTAGGTGCATACATACATGTGGACTCATTAGCTTTCATAGCATACAATCCTATCTAGACATGTAATATAGAAAGCGTTGCCACCAAGCCAAGAATCTATTACTAGCTTTTATTGACTTGGCCATTAAAGCCATCCCGTGAATTAGGAGGATGATAAATGCGACAGGCTGTAATCGTAAGCGGGTCTCGGACCCCCGTGGGGAATTTCGGGGGTGTGTTTAAGGATATATCCGCGGCCGATTTGGGAGCAATCTCTATAAGAGCGGCTATAAATCAAATTGAACTACAACCAGAATTTATCGATGAAGTTATTATAGGTAACGCCCTTCAAGCGACACAATCGGGATATGCAGCTAGATTGGCATCTCTGAGAGCTGGTATCCCAGAGGAGATTCCTACCATAAGTATCAATCGCCAGTGTTCCTCCGGGCTCGAAGCTATCAATTTCGCCGCTCAACTCATACTAACGGGTGAGGCGGATATTGTAATCGCAGGCGGTGCCGAAAATATGAGCCAGACACCCTTCCTACTTCATTACGGTGCTCGCTTCGATGGACTTCGTCTCGGTGATTCTACACTGAAAGATGGTCTAATCGAAGGGTTGGGATGTCCGGTTAATCGTTATCACATGGGGGTTACAGCAGAAAACGTCGCTGAACGATTTGGAATTAGTAGAACAGATCAAGATGAGCTCGCCCTGCTTAGTCATCGACGTGCAGCTGTTGCAGTGCAAAATGATCTCTTTAAGGACCAAATAGCTAATGTCCCCGTGCCTCAAAAAAAATCTACTCCTCTCATTGCTTCCCAAGACGAAGGCCCAAGAAATGACACCACTATGGAACGCCTGGCTAATCTCAGTCCCGTCTTTAAGAAAGGTGGTTCTGTTACTGCTGGTAACTCTTCCAGCATTAATGATGGTGCAGCAGCATTAGTGATGATGTCATCAGAAAAGGCAAAGGAACTCAACCTGCCAGCCAGATTACGTTGGACAACACGGTCGGTAGCAGGGGTAAGCCCTGCTCTAATGGGAACTGGTCCAATTCCTGCTGTTAGAAAAGCTTTAGAAAAATCGGGGATGCATATTAGTGATATAGATCTTTTCGAACTTAACGAAGCATTCGCCTCGCAGGCGTTGCATTGTATACGCGAGTTAGAATTGGATATTGACAAAACCAACGTCAATGGAAGTGGTATTAGTTTAGGACACCCGGTAGGAGCTACTGGAGCTATTCTAACAGTAAAACTTATGGAAGAACTTGAGAGAACAGATCAACAGACGGGCCTGGTTACTATGTGCGTGGGAGGTGGACAGGGCGTCGCCACCATTTTCGAAAGAATAAGCTAATATTTTGCTCTGACTAAACCAACAAAGCGAATATTCATTAAACCAGTTCCAAATACTTGAGTCCAGATCCTGTATTGAGTAAGAGAATTTTTTCGTCTTCAGTCAGAATATTCTTGCCTAGTAGATGAGCTAAGGCGGCAGTAATAGCCCCACCCTCTGGGCAAACGAAAATTCCTTCTAGCGACGCGACTACTCCCATTTGGTGTAATAGCTCATCATCACTTACTGTTATTCCATCGCCTCCACTTTCCCGTATAGATCTTAATATAAGGTAGTCGCCAATAGCAGCAGGCACTCTTATCCCTGACGCTACCGTGTTGGCATTAATCCATGTTTCGGCAAATTCTGATCCCTCATGTAGAGCTTTAACAATGGGTGCGCAATTTTCCGACTGCACACAAAACATTTTTGGCCGCTTGTTCCCAATCCACCCTAATTCCTCCATTTCCTGAAAAGCTTTCCACATACCTACTATACCCGTGCCCCCTCCAGTAGGATAAATAATGGCATCCGGAAGATTCCATCCCATCTGCTCGGCAATCTCATAACCCATCGTCTTTTTCCCTTCCACACGATATGGTTCTTGCAAAGTAGATATGTCAAAAAACCCCTTTGCTTTCCCTTCTTCTTTTGAAATACGTCCCGCATCGTTAATCAGTCCATCAATCAAGTTCAGAGAACCACCCGTTATCAGTACTTCCTTTTGATTAGCTTCTGGTGCATCTTTGGGCATAAAGACATGAGCTTCCATACCACCTTTGGCAGCATAGGCTGTCATAGCTCCAGCTGCATTACCCGCTGATGGCATAGTTATTTTTGTTATACCTAGTTCCTTAGCTTTGGAGACAGCTGCTGAAAGACCTCTGGCTTTAAAGGATGCAGTAGGATTCAGGCCTTCATCTTTTATGTAAAGATTCTTGAAACCCATGTGCTTACCCAGACGTTCTGTTTTAAATATTGGTGTGAAGCCTTCCCCAAGTGTAAGAACATTCCTCTCATCTCTAACAGGCATCATTTCAAAATAACGCCACATATTATTGGGACGATCTCGGAATGTATTTCGATCTAACGCCCGCTTTGCTGACAGCAAATCGTACCTAGGGTATAGGACTTTACCACATTCTTCGCAAACCCTTTGGAGAATATCAGCATTATGAATACGATAACAAAAGGTGCATTCCAAATGAGTTATATAACTTTTCAATTATCTGCTCCTGATCCGTTATTTGAATTTCATGGTACCAGAGGGATTAATAATCCGCACGTTTACATTATCATTAGCTATGTATATAATTAGCGGCTAATATATTCGATTACTTTTTAGTCCTTATTACTAAAATCGTAACCTTGATAAGGAGATTTTTTATGGTAACTCCAATAGAGCAGCAATATATAGACTCCCATCCAGGATCAGCTGAAAGAGCATCAGTCGCTAAAGATCTATTTCCCGATGGAGTCACGCACGATGCCAGACGACTAACTCCATTTCCTCTATACGTGACACATGCAAGCGGATCTTACAAATGGGATGTAGACGGAAATAGGATTCTCGACTATAGGACTGGCCACGGTTCTATGATTCTAGGACACTCACATCCCGACATAGTAGCCGCAATAACGAATCAAATATCAAAAGGCACCATGCACAGTGCCTCTACTGATCTCGAAATTCTCTGGGGCCAATTAGTGCGAGAGCTGATACCAAGTGCAGAGAAAGTACGCTTCCACAGCTCTGGCACCGAGGCAACTATGATGGGTATACGTATGGCGAGAGCATATACAGGTAAAACAAAGATCATTAAATTTGAAGATCATTTTCATGGATGGAGTGACTATCTCGTTGCAGGTAGTGACGGCCTTGGTGGTATACCACAAGAAACCCTCAGTACCATGATAGTCTTACCCCCTAACGACATTTCAATCGTGGAAGATACACTACAAAACAATTCAGATATAGCTGCAATAATACTTGAACCCACCGGTGCCCACATGGGCCAATTCCCCATAAGGC
Source organism: uncultured Dehalococcoidia bacterium (assembly GCA_964431885.1). Lineage (GTDB taxonomy): Bacteria > Chloroflexota > Dehalococcoidia > Lucifugimonadales > CAUZEB01 > CAUZEB01. Next base: position 58,631 of record CAYSLK010000138.1, read on the forward strand.
CCAGTTTCCTAAACGAATTAAGACAGGTTACCGAAAAGTACAAAGTTATCTTAATGTTTGACGAAGTGGTTACAGGATTCCGAACTTCCAAAGGCGGGGCTCAAGCCTATTACGGAGTGACACCTGATATGACAACGATGGCAAAAATTCTCGGAGGAAGTCTGCCAGGAGGAGCAGTCTCTGGCAGAGCCGATATAATCAATATGATAGAAACGAGAGAGGATCCGATTTGGAACAAGACTCGGCGTATTGCCCATAACGGCACCTTTAATGCAAATCCATTGTCTGCCGCAGCTGGCACGACAGCTTTGAACCTAGTGAAAACAACTCCCGTCAATGAAAAAACAGACGCAAGAGGAAAGCGTTTAAAAGAAGGGTTAT
>CAYSLK010000139.1:0-27399 GCA_964431885.1 uncultured Dehalococcoidia bacterium
TTCATCTTGCGGGCTTGGTGAATGTAGTGTCAGTGTAAATGGTTATCTAGCATGAAACATTATGTAAAGTGAAAATGGCCCATTTATAACTTGACATAACTATTATAGTGCGAACTAACTTTTATGTATTACGATGAGCTAGCTCTACAGATTTAGAGGTCTCCACCCCATTTTGATTATATATACAAGAATTGTTGGTTATCCCTTCAGAATTTTTATCTAAGATATTGTCTAGCTCTAATTTAAGTCTAGTTGTTCCTATGTTTCTTAAACCTGATATAAAGATCACTTTCTCCGATACATCACCAAGCTTGTGCTGGATATCTGAAGTAACAGGGTTTCCATCTAATGACTTGAGTTTATCGATCTTGTTCAGGACCAATATTCTTGGCTTACGGTAGAGATTTAGTTTCTTAAGAATGTCATCTACAACTTCTGCTTGGTCAGCGGCGTTATTGTGGGTTATGTCGACGACATGTATGAGAATTTGAGAATCTTCTACTTCCTCTAAGGTTGCTTTGAATGCAGCTACTAGTGTATGAGGGAGCTTTTGAATGAACCCTACAGTATCTGTTAAGAGTAATTGGGTCCCAGATGGAAGCACGATTTTACGAGTCACAGGATCTAAAGTTGAGAAGAGTCTGTTTTCTGCCTTCACTTTGGATTTACTAAGGGTGTTCAGGATCGTACTTTTTCCTGCATTGGTGTAACCTATTAAAGATGCTACAGGAATGTCGCGTTGTTTTCGTTTTTCTTTGTATAGCCTTCTGTGTGTTCGGACACTTTCTAGGTTTTTCTTGAGATTTTGAATTCTACGTCTAATTAATCGTCGATCAGTTTCTAATTGAGTTTCTCCTGGTCCTCTGGTACCTATACCTCCACCTAATCTCTCCAGATGTGTCCACTGACCTGTTAATCTAGGCAGAAGATATTCATGTTGGGCTAACTCGACTTGAAGACGCCCTTCCTTCGTGTGGGCGCGCCGGGCGAAAACGTCAAGAATAAGGGCTGTGCGATCAATGAGTTTCACTCGTTCTCCGAGTGCTTTTTCAAAATTTCTTTGTTGAGTGGGTGTTAATTCATCATCCACTAAGACAGTATCAATCTTGAGGAGGCTTAATTGATGTTTCAATTCCTCAAGCTTTCCTTTTCCAACATACGTATTGGTAGGTCTGTCTAATTTTTGAAACGTCGATCCTATAACTAACGCACCTGCACTGCGCGCCAGCTCAGCTAACTCATCCATTGAGTCTTCGATCGACCATGATTCTCGATTATTCTTTATGTCTATACCAACTAAATATGATCGTTCAGGGGTAGCCATTGTAGAAATTAGAGATTTGGGGATAATTAACTCCTCCCGTTTTGTTTTATGATTGACGGAACTTAGGGATCTCCAATGATGAAAGACTTGCTAATCCTTTTTCGAGATGTTCATTTGATATTGTAAGTGATAATCGAATATATCCCTCGCCGTATTCACCGTATCCAGTCCCAGGAGTAACAACAATATTTTTCTGTTCAAGTAACATTGTTGTGAATTGAGCAGATGTATAACCATGAGGGATGCGAGCCCAAACATAGAGCCCGGCTTTGGGTGGATCTACTTCCAGTCCTATATTTTGAAGGACTTCCACTACCCTATCACGACGGTGCTGGTATATGTCGTTCCGGGCTTCTATTGTGGAGTCCGAGCTTTTCAGCGCTTCTATACCCATATGTTGTATTGCTTGGGGAACACCAGAATCTAAGTTGGACTTGATTATCATCAATGCGTTTATCATTTCAGGATTTCCTAGGGCAAGTCCAAGACGCCATCCAGTCATATTGTAACTTTTGGATAAGGAATGGAATTCCATACCGACGTCTATCGCTCCCGGTGTCTGAAGAAAACTAATTGGTTTAGTACTATCAAATGAGACCTCGGTATACGAGGCGTCATGAAGTACAGCGATGTCGTGAGTTCGAGCAAATTCCACTACTTTTGCGAAATAGGCAGCGCTTGCTAAAGCACCTGTAGGGTTATTAGGATAGTTAAGCCACATGACTTTAGCTCTGGCGGCGACATCGGGAGGTATGGCGTCCAAATCGGGAAGCCATCCATTTTCTTCAAGAAGTGGCATCCAGTGACATTCACCGCCTGCGAACCAAGTCCCTACAGAATAAACTGGGTATCCCGGATCGGGAACCAACGCTATATCTCCAGGATTTAAGAAACAAAGTGAGGCGTGGCCTATGCCTTCCTTAGCACCTATTAGTGATAAGACTTCCGTCCCTGGATCAAGTGAGATACCAAATCGTTCCTGGTACCAGTTAGCCGCTGCTTCTCTGAATTCTGGGAGACCGTCTGATTCTGGATATCGGTGATTAGCACCATCAAGGGCGGTACTTCTAAGCTTTTCGAGAATGTTTTCCGGTGTAGGTAGATCCGGATCCCCTATTCCAAAACTTATAACTTCTATACCCTGACTTTTCTTCTCAGCTATTTTTCTGCTTATCTCGACAAAAAGATATGGTGGTACCTTTTCTACACGTTCCGCAAATTTCATCACTCCTCCAATAAATCACATAAGCACCAAATTCACACTGCGAACAACTAATTTAAATCAATGTAGTGTGTAAGTCTGACTAAATACAATATTCATACCTGTTTGCCTTTCTTACTCTGGTTATTTCGTCCATTCTCCTTCGAACACCTTATCCACTGGGCCCTCCATCACGACGTTACCACTTCCTGGCCATCGTATTAATAGATCCCCTCCTGGGAGAGTAACAACGACATCATCGTCAATATATTTATGTAAATGGGCTGACACTGCCACAGCGCATGCACCAGTACCGCAAGCTAAGGTTAAGCCAGATCCTCTCTCCCATACCCTCACCTTAACGTGCTTTCGATCGATGATATTTACAATTTCAAAATTAACACCTTCTGGGAAAATCTCGTGATTTTCAACAATGGGCCCTATTTTGTCTAGAGGAATATCTTCTACGGGGGTATCTAAAAAGGCCACAGCATGAGGATTTCCCATAGATACGCAATTTATCTTGTATTCTTCTCCAGCTATGCGAAGAGGATAATCAGAAATCTTGTCTAAACCGTTGATGGTCACTGGGATTGAGGCTGCCGTTAATCCGGGTGACCCCATGGACACCTGGGCACTTATCATTTTGCCTTCTTCTATATTAGGGTAAACAGTCAATATTCCAGATTGCGTCTCAACTGAAACAGGTGAATGATTTGGTTCGATAATGCTTTCATCTATTGCAAAGCTGACTAGACATCTGATTCCGTTCCCACACATTTTACCTTCGGAGCCATCAGCATTAAACATACGCATCTTTAAGTCTGCACGTTCAGATGGTAGCGCCAATATAATACCATCTGAACCTATTCCCGTGTGTCTATCACTCATTGTTACGGATAGCTCAGACCAGTCGTATTGCTTATATTCATCGGCAGGACTAATGTAAATATAGTCGTTCCCTGCTCCGTGCATCTTAGTGAATTTCAATGCCGTCTCCTAATCCTCTTTGCATTCAACATTTTAACATAGAAGGGTGAAGTAATCAGTGACAAAAAATTAAGGTCGTTAGACGAGTCTTCCAGTTTTATGCCCTTCATATATAGCTGCCTCCACGTCTCTTGGTTGTGCACAGTCTCCAATTTGATACAATTCATCACATTTCCCTGATAATGAATTATACAGATAATCATTTGACTGCCCACCAGCGGCAAACACAACTGTGTCTATGCCATCGATAAGTTTATGTTCAGAGGTAATCCCCTCCCTTAAAGAATGGAAAATTTCAATAGAACTTTCACCAATATTTGCAACACCTGTCAATGGGGAAAATTTCACACCTTTGTTTAATAATTCACCGTACAATTGATACCAGACGCTCGCATGAATGTTCATGCCTACATAAGGCATACCAGTCAATATTTCTACGTTCTTTCCTTGGTCTATAAGCAAATTTGCAATATCGCAACCAGCTCTTAACCCTTGCGTGTCAATTACCACTACTCTTTGCCCAACCGTTGACTTACCAGACATAACATCATGCACATTTGTTACATTTTGACCTTCTGCCCCTGGGATGTGTGGAATAAACGGTATGCAACCAGTTGCTATAATAACGCAATCATAGGAATTTAGACCTACAGAATCAGCATTAATACTTGTATTGAGATTTACACATATATTGAGCCTCTCCACAGCTTTTTCCAGGAATAAAGAGATCTTCTTGAATTCCTCTCGTCCAGGAGCTAAGGAAACTATATTTATTTGCCCACCCAATCGGTTGGTTTGTTCATAAAGTGTTACCGTATGACCTTTTTCAGCTGCAACACGAGCAGCCTCCATACCGGCAGGCCCACCCCCGATAATAGCTACCGTTTTTAAGGTTTTCGCCGGAATAATTTTAGACCAGATTTGTTCACGTCCGCTTACAGGATTGTATATACAAGAAATTGGAAGACCCACGGCTTGGTGTCCTTTGCAAGTTTGATTACATGCGATACATGGTCGTATTTCTTGTTCACGTCCGTTTTTAGCTTTCTTAGGGAAATAAGGATCGGCGATGAGTTCACGTGCCATGCCAATCAAATCCATGGTACCTTGTGACAGTAAATCCTCAGCAAGTTCCGGATTGGTAATTCTTCCAGCACCAATTATAGGTATCGACACTAGTTTCTTGATTTCTGCTGCGAGGTTTGAAAAGTGACCGGGTTGAAAATAGTGTGAAGGGATAATATTTGTTGCACTATTGAGATCGTAATTTGTCCCTGCTGATATACTGAAGTAAGTAAATAAGCCGGTTGATTCGAGACTTGGTAATATGTGTTTAAGTGCTGAAATGCTCATCCCATAATCTAAAAAGTCATGAGTGAAGCGTGCACCCAATATACAACCTGGTCCTAATTCCTTTCGAATAGCTTGTGCAACTTCGTAAAGAAAATTCAGTCGATTTTCCGAATTGCCTCCATATCTATCCATTCTCTGATTGCTTTCAGGAGAAATGAATTGGGGAATGAGATTGCCAAAGGCGACCGAGAGCTCTATTCCGTCTATGCCAGCAAGCCTTATACGGCGAGCACCTTCCCCGTACGCGTGAACCAGCTCTTGTATCTCTGCGACTGTTAGCTCGTGAGGCATCATTTGGCCAAAATGTAACGTTGGTGCAGGAATCGCTGATGGCCCCACTGCCCTATCTTCAAATATTCCCATTGGGTTTGGGATTCTTCTGCCGGCATGGCTGGCTTGAACTATAATTGGTATATTATATGCGTGAACAGCTTCTCCAATCTCCTTTAGTCTAGATATCGTCGTATCTTCAAAGATACCCAAAGATGTACCGCTGGTCGAGTGAATTCCAGCAGCTTCTGTTATTATCATGCCTACGCCACCACGGGCACGTTCTTTGAAGTAGTGTAGATGACGCTTAGAGAATAATCCTTCATCTTCGAATGATGTAGCATGACCGGTGCAAACAATTCTATTTGGCAAAGTATACTTTCCTAACGTTATAGGAGAAAACAATTTGGGAAATCGTTCATGCATTGCGAGAGTCCTTTCATACTTATTCAATAAAGTAGAGATTATTTCTTAGTTGACGATTCTATTTATAGCGTACTCTCAAAACCAGTGCTTTAGGTAGGATATACACCAAAGCCAAACGTAAAGTAATCCGCTTTATATATATAACATCATGTTTATGGGGCGAATATGAAAACTATTTCAAAGATAACCATTCGTTTACCAAATTAACTACGTCCGATATTTCGTATTGAGCATCCATCCAAACAATCCTACTGTCATTTTTCTTAAACCAGGAGTCTTGATTCCTGATATAGCTGTGGGTTTTGTATTTGGTTTGTTCAATCGCGTAATCTAAAGTTGTTACGGATTCTAGATAATCTATGATTTGAATATAACCTATACTTGATAATGATGGAAGTTCCTTCCTGTAGCCTTTTAACAATAAATTTTCAACTTCCTCTATCCATCCCTGTTTGATCATATTATCAACTCGATTGTCAGCTATTTTGTACAATGTTTCTCGCTTCAAGTTTAGGCCTATGATCTTCAATTTATACGCTGGAGGATCTTTCCTTAACGTTAAATTTCCTAGCTCAGCTTGGTAGTTTTTATCTTTTAGTTTCTCGATTGCCCTAATCAGCCTGCGAATGTTGTTTTTGTCTATATTCTTAGCAATACCCGGGTCTAATTTTATGAGTTCTTCATATAGGGACTGATTCCCATGTATACGGGCTTGCTTTTCTAAAGTGGATCTTAACTCTATATTAGGAGCGACTGCAGGTACTTGCCATCCTTCTAGTAACGCCCAAATGTATTGGCCTGTCCCACCTAAGAGAATGGGCAATTTCCCTTTCTTATGGATATCATCTATAGCTTTCCGAGCTTTTCGTAAAAACAATGACAAGTTGAAGTCTTCGTCTGGACGAATCTCATCGATCAAGTGATGCGGAATTGAAGCTAGATCCAACTTATCTGGTTTCGCCGTACCTATATCCATGTATTTGTATATTTGCCTACTATCAGCACTTACTATTTCTGCGTCGAATAAAAAGCTTAGACGTACCCCTAGAGAACTCTTTCCTACGGCAGTAGGACCTATTATCACGAGAACATTCTTTTCATTTATTTTCACCACAGGCGCACTCCGTGACATACTATCTATATAGTATGTATAATTGAACTATATAGTATTAGATTGATTGTGTTTCGATAAAGATTGATGGAGGTTCAAATTGGTGTCCAATTCTATCATAGTTGAGATTGCACGCTTAATGTCTGCTGGTAAGAACTTGGAAGCAATATTAGAATGTGACAGTGCTATTCAGGATATACATACAAAGCAATCTGATCTTCATGATTTGGAAAGTCGGCTTCTTAATTTACGATGCTCAGCAGAGATTCTATTTGATATTTTAAGCAATCCGAACAAGAAGTTTGTAGGCGAATTCACTATAATAAATCCTAGCGTTCGAAAGGATAAGATCATCGAAACATCTATGGATTTAATAGAACAAGGTGATTCTATTCTGATAGATGTGAAGAGTGTTAAAGAAGAACTGGTTAGAAGAGGTATAGATCTTGGTGTAACCAGGTCTGGATCTGTTATAGGCACGATATTGAGTGGAGATGTTCGCTTTAGACGCAAAGACATGGGATTGTTCGAATACATTGGTGGTAATCCGTCCCTATAATTGACTCTACGGCATATGTTAATAGTATGATATGGTAATATAATTAACGGGAATATGCCTCTGCTAGATTAACCAATTTAGAGAATGATAGGGCATTCAAGCTAGCTCCCCCTACAAGAGCTCCATTAATATCTATTTTGTTTAGGTAACTGGTTATATTGTCTGGATTAACGCTGCCGCCATACAGTAAAGAAAGTTCATTAGCAACAACAGAATTGCTCAAGGAATAAAGTACTGATCGAATGTGTGACATTATATCTTGAGCAATTTCGGGGGTAGCAGATTTACCAGTGCCGATGGCCCATATTGGTTCATAAGCAATAATAATGTCTTTGGATAAAGGTATATCTTCCAGGCTTTCTCTGAGTTGAACCTCTATAAATGGTTTTGCCCTACCCTGCTCTTTATCTTCTGTATTCTCTCCTACGCAGAGAATCGGTGTTAGACCCGTTCGCAGGGCCGCTTTCATTTTCTTGTTTACGATTCGGTTAGTTTCACCGAAATATTCCCGGCGTTCAGAATGGCCTAATATGACGTATTTACAAAAATCGGATACCATTAAAGGGGAAATTTCCCCAGTGTAAGCTCCATGGTCTTCAAAATGAATATTTTGGGCTCCTGTTTCTATATTAGCTTTATATAAGATGTTTGAAACTGTCTCTAAAGATGTAAATGGAGGGCATATTATTATCTTAACATTAGAGTCTTTTTCGATCTCTGACGTTATTTCCATAATCAAACTTCTTCCCTCTTTTGGATTCGTGTTCATCTTCCAATTAGCGGCAATCACTGTGTCTGGCATTTCATTTATCTCCAGAATTGATATAGAGATTGACTACATAGCAGAACTGGATTTCTCATCTAGTATGGTATGAGTTGATTTACCCATTATTTAGAAATTTACGGGCCAAATTTAGTCAGTTTTCCTGCATTTGCCAATGCTAGCATCATAACATGTGTGGCTGGTATGCGCCCGATCGAACCATCGCGGAAGGAACGTTCCGAAAATTTTGAAGGCCCTTCTCCTTGGGTAAGGGCTGATTTAATAATTAAGGGTACTGGATGCCAGCTATGGCTGCCCATGATCGCTGGAGTTGAATGATCACCCGCAATAACTAAAACATCTGGATTCAAATCTAGTAGTCGTGGTATGTAGGTATCAAATTTTTCCAACTGGCTTACTTTCGAGTCGAAGTCACCATCTTCACCAGCTGCGTCTGCAGGTTTATAGTGTATGAAGAAAAAATCATGAAAATTAAAATTGTTTTCTAAAGTCAATAACTCATCATCAAAAGTTTGGCCAGTTTCTAATATTTTCATACCAACTAATTGAGCTAGGCCCCTGTACATGGGATAGGCGGCTATAGCGGCTGGGTTTAGTTTGTATTCGACACTCATATTGGGGAGATGAGGCAGTTTCGAAAAACCTCTTAAAAGTATCATATTCGCGTTATTTCTATTTGAAAGCAGAGTTTCAGCTTTAGATACGAAGGTGTTAATCAAGGTTGCGGTGTTATCTGAAGTTACATCCAAGCTTTTCGCAATTAGTGGGGGTATATTTAGAGACTGCGGATCGGTTTCAGACACATTTTCGTAAAGTTCAGATCCTTTGAAGACTAAAACAAATCTATGATCCTTAACCATATGAACTGAGAGGCCTACCCCTGGTAGAGATATGTTATTTAATTGACTAACCAGAGGAGTACTTTCATGGGTGGATATCCGCCTGGCCCTCCTGTCAATAAGATTACCATCAGAGTCGACAGTACAAAAGTTGCCCCTAGCCGCCATACTACTTTCATCTAGATGGAGCCCTATACCTAGAGCTTCTAGGACACCGCGTCCCATTAGGTATTTAACAGGATCATATCCAAATAAAGCCATGTGTCCTGGTCCGCTTCCAGGAGTAACACCGGTCATGACAGGATTAGTCAAGCCTCTTGCACTTATCGAGGCGAGCTTGTCAAGATGGGGTATATGCGCAGTTTCCAACTCCGTTTTGCTTGATTTGGTATGTGGTATTCCGCCCAGACCGTCTACCACTACCATCACAATCTTTGATGGTGTTGAACGACATATTGTTTTTAAATATGGGAGATCAATCAAGAGTCACCTTTCTATCTGTTAGTGATAAATTGATTCATTATAGTTCATTAAAGCTGTCACACCTGGTAACATTTTACCTTCTAGAAATTCTAAAGATGCCCCCCCTCCTGTCGACACATGTGTCATTTTATTACCTAGTCCAAGATTTATAACGGCTTCTGCTGTAGATCCTCCGCCTATTATTGTTGTAGCCTTAGGTAGGTTAGACAACGTGTGAGCTATTCCTGCGGTTCCCTGAGAAAATTGCTGGAACTCGAATATTCCCATAGGACCATTCCAGATCACTGTTTTGGCAGCTAAAAGTTCCTGTATATAAAGCTTGGTGGTTCGTGGCCCAATGTCGAAGATGCTATACCCTTCTTCAACCTTTGAGATATCAACAACCTTATGGCCTGTTTCTGCTGCAGGGTCTGTTGCTATAATAGCATCTGACGGTAGAAATAAATGAGGACCTTCCTTATTCGTTGCCTTAATGAAATCAGCTGCGAATTTTATTTTGTCTTTGTCCACAAGGGAATTCCCTATATTAAAACCTTTAGCCTTTAAGAAAGTAGCTGCCATTCCACCCCCGATAATTAGTTTATCTACTTTCCCGGCAAGGTGTTCCAATACACCTATTTTATCTGAAATTTTTGCGCCACCTAATATTGCAACTAAGGGTCTTTTTGGAGCCTCCAATGCCTGACCAAGAATTGCTAATTCTTTAGCCATCAATAGTCCGGCTACGGCAGGAATGAAGTGAGTAACTCCTTCTGTTGAGGCATGAGCTCTATGGGCTGATCCAAATGCGTCATTCACATAAATCTGGGCCAATGATGCTAATTCAGATGCGAATTGCGGATCATTTTCCTCCTCCCCACAGTGGAATCTAAGATTCTCTAGTATCATGACTTGGCCAGGATGAAGTTTTTGAGCTGAGGCTTTCACATTGTGACCTGTACACGAGATAGCTTGAGATACGGTAATGCCGAGAATCTCTGACAGACGGTCGGCCACTGGTTTCATTTTCAGAGTATCAACAAAATTCCCCTTGGGTCGGCCCATATGTGAGCATATGATTATCTTGCAATTATGTTTCAATAGATAATCAATCGTTGGAATAGAAGCTCTTATTCTACTATCGTCAGATATGTTGTTGGTGTTGGGTGAAAATGGTACGTTGTAATCTACTCTCAACAGAACGGATTTACCCGAAACATCAATATCTTTTACAGTCTTTTTGGCCAATATCCTAATCCGTAATTAAATCTATTAATTTCGTGAAATCTGATTTTTGTTCACTATCTAGGTTTGCTGAATTTAACGCTTCAAGTATGTTGCCTCGATAATGTGAAATCAAGTCAACGCAATCTTTTTCAGCTTCAAGAGTATCAATTAATATTCGTAGTTTGGCTATGTCTTCTTTCTCTAAAACCCTCTTGAAATAAATGTCACCCAATTGTCTTTTTTCTCTTATACTACCTTTTGAGAATGCATATACCACTGGGAGGAGTTTTTTCTTGTTCATCAGCTCTAGTGGTGACGCATCGTCCGATAAGCGTAATTCATTAATGTCTTGTCTAATCTGCATGGCTATGCCAAGTTCATTACCACAGTTCCCCATGATTGATGCAATATGCTCGTCTGAAGTGGCTAATAATGCCCCTAATTGCATAGCGCTTGATACAAGAGATCCAGTTTTCTTTGAAGCCATGCTTATATACGTTTCAATCTCCATATTGAGATTCTCTTGGGCTTCCAAGTCGAAAAACCGACCTTCGCAAGTCTCAAGACAAGCAGCATCTAGGATGTTTAGTGAACGAAATAGGACGTCAAAACTAACGTCTTTATTACCTAGGTTAATAAGAGACAATCTGGCAAGTGCATGCATGGCATCACCAGCGTTTATAGCTTGAGCAGGGCCCCATATCCACCAAATAGCGTCTTGATGGTCTCTTTGAGGTCGTCCACCTTGGACATCTTCGTGGATTTGACAGAAGTTATTCACCAGTTCCATGGCTGCGGCAGCCGGTAAGACTTTATCTATACTACCTTTCAATATGTGACATGTGAGCAGACATATGGAACCGTAGATGCGAATTCTTCTTTCCTGAGGTTTACTTTGACCATTCCGATCAGCACTACCTAGGTGGTAGGACATGATACTGTAAAAGTCAGTCATATCACGTGAAGCTATAACTGATCTAAGTTCTGCATCCACAAGTGAATTTAATTCTTCAAACAAGATATTGATATGAGTATCCAAAGTCCCTTCCTGGTTTTAAGGATATCGATTTCCAAAAAACTAACTGATTTAAGATTCGTATAATCAGTATTATAGGTTTAAATTTTCTTTTCAATGTGATCTTAAAGTGAAAACTGATACTTAATTCGGGTGTTCATGCAACTTGTTTCAGCCAATCAAATATCGATTTGGCATTTGCAAATTTCCTCTAGTTTGATTCTAGATATCGATCCTTCGCGAAGGATAACAGGTCTGCTTGATGAGAAGTCGATTAAGGTGGATGCTGTACCATTTCCTGTAGTACCATCATCTATGATCAAGTCTATTTCGCAATCAAAATTGTCTTTTACGGATTGTGCATTTGGAATACTTGGTTCACCGTGTCGGTTGGCGCTAGTTCCTGTAATTGGAGCTCCTAGTTGTTTTGATATGCTCCTTGGAATCCAATGATTAGGAACACGGACCCCAACTGTGTTTAGGCCTGCCGTAACAACGTCTGGAACGAGGACGGATTTTTTGAGAATTATTGTCAATTCGCCAGGCCAAAAATGGTTCGCAGCCAGTACAGCCTCAGGTGGAACTTCAGACGCTACCTTGTGGATGTCTTCGGGGTCGGACATTAGCAATGGAATAGGCATGTCCATGGGACGCCTCTTTAATTCGAAGACTTTTTCCACAGCTATAGCATCTGTAGAGCACGTTGCGAATCCATATAGCGTATCCGTGGGAATCGCAACAACTCCGCCTTTTCTAATGATTTGAACTGCGGCTTTAATTTCAGTTTTTAGGGATTCATCTGCCTCAGAAGTTTGCATATTTAAATCAAAATCCAGACTTGACCTTAGTATACCATAAATGGTAGCGTGAAGAAGCTCTTATGATGTCACAACAAACACCCGAATATTCAAATTATAAAGCGACCGAAAGTGACGATCTAGAGGTTTCAGCGTATCTGGAAATTGCAAGACGGGAAGGTGCACAAGGACGGCAATCCGATGGGTCTGTAATACCTCACAGAGAGTCCGTATTGGTCGTAGATTTTGGCTCCCAGTACAGCAGGCTAATTGCTAGGCGAGTTAGGGAATGTAAAGTTTATTGCGAAATTATTTCCCATGATACTGCCTGGGAAACCGTATCTGCGATGAACCCCAAGGGAATCATATTATCTGGAGGTCCGGCAAGTGTGTATGAGGAAGATGCTCCTCTAGCACCTTCTTGGGTTTACGATAAAGGTCTGCCAGTTCTCGGCATTTGTTATGGAATGCAAGTTATGGTTCACCAACTAGGCGGTAAAGTTATACAAGCGTCCGCAAAAGAGTATGGTCATGCTGTAATACATCAAAACACTCCTGAGTCTGCTTTGTTTGAAGATATGCCATCTTCCATGTCAGTTTGGATGAGCCATGGAGATAAGATTTTGGAGAGTCCTCCTGGTTTCGAGTCGTTGGCCTACACAGATAATTCACCCATAGCGGTGATAGGGAATGTTCAAAATATGGTAGGTATTCAGTTCCATCCTGAGGTTGCACACACTCCACAAGGCACACAATTAATAGAAAACTTTTTGTATAAGATATGCAACTTACGCGGTCTTTGGACAGCAGGTAATTTCGTATCCGATGCCATTAATGGTATAAAAAAGCAGGTGGGTTCTGGCAAAGTTATATGTGCACTATCGGGAGGGGTAGACTCTGTAGTTACAGCTAGACTTATCCAACAAGCGATAGGTGATCAGTTGACTTGTATTTTTGTTAATAATGGTCTGATGCGACGAGATGAGCCCAGACGCGTTCTAGACACCGTTGAAAAATATATGAAAGTGAATTTGATATTTTCTGAATCCACCGACTATTTCCTAGATAAGTTAAAGGGCATTATAGATCCTGAAGAGAAACGAAAAATTATTGGAGAGACTTTCATACAGATCTTTGAAAATGAAGCAATCCAACTAGGTAAGGTTGACTTTTTAGCGCAAGGTACCTTATACCCAGATGTTATTGAAAGTAAGACTTCAGAAAGTACGATTTCCGCCAAAATCAAGACTCATCATAATGTTGGGGGCCTGCCAGATCATATGAACTTGGCTCTTGTTGAACCACTTAGGTACCTCTTCAAAGATGAAGTCAGAGAAGTAGGTCTTGAATTGGGCTTACCGGAAGAAATGATCTTTAGACAACCCTTTCCTGGTCCAGGCCTTGCCATACGAATTATGGGAGAGGTTAACAAAGAGAGACTGGATGTGTTGAGGCAAGCAGATTGGATAGTGATGGATGAGATTAAGGAAAATAATTTATATCGAGAATTGTGGCAGAGTTTCGCGGTGTTGACAGATACTCAGACCGTTGGGGTTATGGGGGATTTTCGAACGTATGGTCACGTTATTGCTATCAGGGCTATTACGAGTGAGGATGCAATGACAGCTGATTGGGCGAGATTACCGTACGACGTGCTGAAACGTATATCCAGTCGTATAGCTAACGAGGTTCCTGGTGTTAATAGAGTGGTTTATGACATCACCAGCAAGCCACCTGGTACGATAGAGTGGGAATAGGTACTTGATATTACATAGCTTACTTTTAAAAGAACTTTTCAATGTTCTTCTTGTGATTTGATTGATCTAAACTCAAAAGTGCCATCAGAAAGCGTTAGGACGGAGCGTATTAAAAGTGAAAATTCTCGTAGTAGGCAACGGTGCTAGAGAGCATGCTATTTGTTGGAAACTTAAAGAGAATCCTGATATAGACGTCTTGTTTGCAGCACCAGGTAATGCTGGAACCGCTAATATTGCTCAAAATGTAGCTATTTCACCCACCTCTATAGACGAACTGCTGAAATTTGCTAAAGAGAACTCTATAGACTTAACTGTTATCGGTCCGGAAGGGCCTCTTGCCGAAGGAATTGTCAATCGTTTTCAAGGATCTGGTCTGTTGGTGTTTGGACCTACCGAAGAGGCTGCTCGTATAGAGACGAGTAAGACATATGCTAAGAACTTGATGTTGCGAAACGGTATTCCTACAGCTTATTCAAAAACCTTCTCTACTTACACTGAAGCTAGTCTGTATGTAGAGGAATTGGAACCCCCGATAGTCGTCAAGGCTGATGGGCTAGCGGCTGGCAAAGGAGTGGTTATTGCATCAACACATAGTGAGGCTGTTGATACATTACACCAACAGATGGAAAATAAGACTTTGGGTGTCGCCGGAGATCGAGTGCTCATAGAAGAATATGTAGAAGGACAAGAGATTTGTGTATTTTCTTTTGTTGATGGTGAACACGTATCCCGAATGGTCGCCGCTTGCGATTACAAGAGGGTGCATGAAGGTGATGTCGGTCCCAATACAGGAGGTATGGGCAGCTATAGTCCTCCTTTGATGTGGGATACAGAATTGGAAGATAAGATTCGTTTAGAGATTATGGAACCTATTGCAAAGGCATTGCTAGAGGACGGGTGTCACTATAAAGGCGTTCTATACGCTGGGTTAATTCTTACAGAAGAAGGCCCCAAAGTCTTGGAGTTCAATTGTCGTTTTGGAGATCCGGAAACACAGGTTATTTTGCCTCGATTGAAAACGGATCTTTTGCAGGTTATGATGTGCACTGCTCAAGGTAGTTTAGAAAAATTGACTGTCAACTGGGAGTCTACGGCCTGTGTTGGAGTTGTGTTGGCCTCGAAAGGATACCCTAACAAGTACTTGACTGGTTATCAGATCAGTGGACTGGATCAATTAACAGATCAAGTGAGAGTTTTTCATGCAGGCACAAAGGTAGATGAAACGAAGAAAGGTGCGTCACCAGTTAGTATTTTGACTGACGGAGGCCGAGTTCTAACTGTGTCTGCCTCTGGAGAATCTTTAAAAGAGGCCAGAAGTAAAGTTTATCACGAGATAGAACACATTAATTTCGAAGGTTCGTTTTACAGGAGCGATATTGCTGATCTGGTCAGGTATTAGGTATTAAATACTAAAGTATTAGACAGACTTATGACGATCATAGAGAAAGCTTAAAGAATCGAAGGTAAATATTTGCATGATTGAACGATATACTAGACCAATGATGAAAAAGGTTTGGTCTGACGAAAACAAATATAATAAGTGGCTTCAAATAGAGTTAGCTGCCTGCGAAGCATGGACTGAGGAGGGCGTTATACCGTTGGAAGATATGCAGAAGCTTCGTGGAGCAGTTTATGATATCGAAAGGCTAACCAAAATAATGAGTGAAACTCGTCATGATATGCCGGCTTTCCTTTCTTCTATAACAGAAGGTACTGGTCCAGAAGGACGTTGGCTTCATATGGGTTTAACCACTAGTGATGTATGGGACACAGCTACTAGTCTTCAACTGATGGAAGCGGCAGATCTATTAGATAAAGAAATAGAACATTTACTCGACGCTCTATATGTAAAACTGAAAGATCATAAAGATACTCTTATGATGGGCCGCACTCATGGCGTTCACGCCGAGCCAATAACATTTGGTTTGAAGATGGCGTTATGGTGGGATGAGATGAATAGAAATAGGACTAGGTTGGCGCAAGCAAGAGAGATAATAGCTGTCGGCAAGATTTCGGGGCCTGTAGGTACCCATGCAACTGTCCCACCTTCTGTAGAAAGTAAAGCATGTGACAAGTTGGGTATCAAGCCGGCATTAATATCTAGTCAAATTGTACAACGTGATCGGCATGCTCAATATGTCACCTCAATGGCCGTTATAGCTGCATCCCTGGAGAAATTCGCCACTGAAATCAGAGGACTTCAGCGTACAGAGATACGAGAAGTTGCTGAGTGGTTCCCGGAAGGACAGGCGGGGTCTTCATCTATGCCACACAAACGGAATCCTGAACTTTCAGAAAGAGTGTGTGGCTTGGCTCGGTTAATACGTGGCCATTCCGTGACAGCTCTAGAAAATGTCGCGCTTTGGGGTGAACGAGATATAAGTCATTCGTCAGCTGAACGTATTATACTTCCTGACGCTTGTATGGCGTTAGACTATATTCTTAATCTTTTTACTGGTGTCATTGATTCATTGCGAGTATTTCCCGATCGAATGTTGGAGAATGTAGAATCTACCAAAGGAGTTCTTTTTTCACAGAGACTTTTGTTAGTTTTGATAGAAACTGGTATGAGTCGTGAGGATGCCTACGGATTAGTACATCGCTTAGCTATGATAAGTTGGGAAGAGCAGAAAGATTTCCGGAAATTGGTGGAAAATGAGTCAACATTGATGTCTAAACTAACCGAGGAAGAATTAGATGGTATTTTTGATTATGGATACTATACACGATTTATAGATGATATATTTAAGAGAGCTGGTTTAATGTAGGAAGAGATTGTGTCAGGTGACTACGGTTAAAGAGACAAATTTAATACACCGGGGAAAAGTAAGAGATACATATGACATCGGAGAGGGCCTGTTGCTTATGGTCGCAACGGATAGGACATCTGCGTATGACGTTGTTTTACCAACGCTAATCCCGGAGAAGGGTGCGGTGCTTAATCAAATATCGGCGTTCTGGTTCGAACAAACATCAGAAATTGTACCAAACCACATGATTTCCCTCGGTACTGACCAGTCGACTGTGTCAATATCGCAAGAAATAGCCCGTAGGTCTATGGTAGTGAGAAAAGCTCAACGGATAGATGTTGAATGTGTTGTTAGAGGTTATATAGCGGGTTCCGCGTGGGCTGAGTATCGTCGTGAAGGTAGTGTTTCAGGTGTTCCTATGCCAGACAAACTAAAAGAAGGCGATAAATTTCCGGAGCCTTTATTTACTCCTGCTACCAAAGCTGAAGTTGGTCATGATGAGAATATAACTCTCAGCCAGATGGAAGATATGTTGGGAAGAGAAATGACAGAAAAGCTCCGTCAATTCACAATACAGATCTACGTTTCTGCACGAGATTTAGCCATGGAAAGAGGTATAATTATAGCAGATACCAAGATGGAATTCGGTATCATTCATGATGAGATAACTCTTATTGATGAGTTACTTACGCCTGACTCAAGTCGATTTTGGGATGCTACAGGTTATATCCCTGGTAAATCACAGCCTAATTTTGACAAACAATTTGTAAGAGATTGGCTAGATGAACATGGTTGGGATCATGACCCTCCCGCACCTTCTCTACCTGAAGATGTGATACTAAGGACTAGTCAGAGATATCAGGACGCCTTCAGGAAATTGACTGGCGAAACTCTTATATAAATAAATTAATAAAAACAGTTTATAGTTGAGGGATTATGGCAGGGAAAACAGGAAATTCAAGAAACAGACTCACACCTACAGAAACTAGGGCAGCTCGTCGTGCTAGAAGGTCGAAAAGAAAGCGTCTTCTGCGCTGGGCCGGGTTATCCCTAGTTGCATTGATTGCTTTGGCATTTATAATAGCTTTGTTTCTTCCCGGGTTGCCTATATCCACAGGATCAAGTGGACTTCCGGGAGGCAAAGCTCCTGATGGTCCTGGACAACGAATTGAAGATGCAG
Organism: uncultured Dehalococcoidia bacterium; assembly: GCA_964431885.1. GTDB lineage: Bacteria > Chloroflexota > Dehalococcoidia > Lucifugimonadales > CAUZEB01 > CAUZEB01. Next base: position 18,046 of record CAYSLK010000139.1, read on the forward strand.
GTGGTGGCCATATCAGGAGAGATCAAAGTCCTACCCCGTATCTTTCCACGCCGGCTACATCTGGTCAGCATTATTCGGACAGTGGTGCACCTACTACCTGGGGTGTCCATGATATATTTGTTCAGGATGAGGTCTTGGTACATAATTTAGAGCATGGTGGAATAGCAATTCATTATGACTGTAGTGAGCCATGTCCAGAAATAGTCAATCAATTGGCAGATATAACCAACAGAGCAGTACGAGAAGGGCTAAAGGTACTTCTGTCTCCATATCCTGGTATGAGTAATAGAATTATGCTAACAGCATGGACATTTATGGATGGATTCGACGTATACGATGAAGAGAGAATCATAGATTTCATACAGTCTCATGAAAGTTCTCCTAATGCTCCTGAGCCATTTGCTCGTTAGGTATTGTGACGGAAATGTTTCTTGCTAAAATTTTTATTAGACTGAAGCCCACTGTCAATGATCCTCAAGGTCTTACCATTCAAGGAGGTCTGATCCAATTGGGGTTCGACAGTGTTACCTCGGTCAGAACCGGGAAATACATGGAGATTCTACTGGATGAGTCCACAGATGCCGATGCGTCGGACAAGATTAGATCTATGTGCAAAGAGTTACTATCAAATCCACTCATCGAGGATTACGAATTCGAACTTAAGCTGGTGGATACGACTTAAGGGACAAGTTCAACTTCGGCTTCGATTTCTACAGGTATGTTGAACGGCAACTCGGCCATCCCAACGGCAGATCTGGTATGATTTCCTCTATCTGAGCCAAATACTTCAAGTATTAAATCAGAGAAGCCGTTGATGACATTGGGATGGTCCCTAAATGATGGTGCAGTATTTACCATGCCAAAGACCTTCAACCATGCTGCTATCCGGTTTAAATCACCTAGCTCTCTTTTAAGACTAGATAACATTGACAAAGCTGTAAGCCTAGCCGCGTTATATCCTTCCTCAAGCGTAAGATCCGCTCCGACCTTTCCAAGCGGCTCTGCTATAGAACCGTCGGGATTTTGAGGGGGATGCCCGGATATGTAAGCGTGAGTCCCCCTTACTCTAATCCAAGCGAAAGGCAAACGCATGCCGTCAGGTATCTTCAGCGGTTGGGGTAATACCAGGCCTAGCTCTTTAATTTTAGTTTCTACGTCATTTGTGAAGTTCATTATCGTTATCCCCTTACACTATGGTTCCTTTAGTACTAGGTATTTGATTAGCCTGTTTTGAATCGTGAGAAAGTGCGCTTCTCAGGGACCGGGCCAGACTCTTGAAAATGGCTTCGGCTTTATGATGATTGTTAACTCCCGAAATCAATCTGACGTGAAGGTTGAATCGGCCTTCTCTAGAGAAGGATTCAAGAAAATGGCGGATTAGGTCAGCTGGCAATCCGCCTAGATCACTATCAGATATTGGTGCATCAATAACAGAATATCCCCTGCCTCCATAGTCGACGACGGTGAGAGCCAGTGCCTCATCCAACGGGACGTATGAGTGTGCCATTCGTGTAATACCCTTGGCGTCCCCCACTGCTTTAACTAACGCTTGGCCTAGGACTATACCAAGATCCTCTACGAGGTGATGCCACCCTACGTCCGTGTCTCCTTTAGCTTTAATATTGAGATCGATAAGGCCGTGACGTGAAAGTTGGGATAACAAGTGGTCCAACATACCATTTCCCGTGTCCAAGGAATAGTGTCCTTGACCATCTAAATTCATCTCAATCGCTATTTTCGTTTCTGCAGTCTCTCGGACAATTTTAGATCTGCGTTGATCCACTCCATCCTCCTGTTTTAACGTTTTGCTTTGGTTTTATTACGTTTAATGCTCTCTAATTTTAGCTCTCAATTGTCAAATATTGCAATTTGATGTCATACGGAAATGCTAGGCTAGGTCTTTCAAAGCACGTATGAAAATATTTGTCTGTTCAGGAGTTCCAATAGCGACTCTAAAGCAATCCTTTAAACGTTCCGAACTAAATTTGCGTACGAATATGCCTTTGGCTGCTAATCCATCATGAACCTTAACAGCCTGGAACGAACTATCAAATTGACACAAGATAAAATTACCTTGCGAAGGCCAGGGGGTAATCGAAGGAATATGCTTTATAAGATCCATCATTCGGTCTCGTTCGTTAATAATTAGCTTCGCTTTGCTGTTTAATTCATCTGCGTCGTCTAAAGAGGCTATTGTTGCCGCTTCTGCCGCAGCATTCACATTGTAAGGAGATTTGATATCCATAATGTGATCTACTAGTTTTGGGTTCATTATACCGTACCCAATTCTGAGTCCGGCAAGTCCAGCCCATTTACTCATTGTACGTAGGATGACAAGATTCTCGTGTTCTAAAACAAGGTTGGCGAAGGTCTGGTTACAGAACTCGTAATAAGCTTCATCTACGACAACAATAAGGCCGGTATCGAGTAATCCTAAAATTTGAGACTCCGTTGCTAAATTGCCGGTTGGATTGTTCGGAGAGCTAACAAATATGATTTTACTTTTATCCGTTATAGCTGATTTTACTGCTTGAGTGTCTATATCGAATGATTCGTCTCTTGGGATTAATCGGATAGAGCCACCGGCAACCCTAGCGCAAAAGGCGTACATCGCAAATGTCGGATCACAATCTAATATCTCGTCCCCTTCAGATATAAACAGCCTAAATAAAAGATCAATTAGTTCATCACTTCCGGCTCCAGCAATAATATATTCCATTCCGATACCGACGTATTGTGATAAAGCCTTACGTATTTGTCGTTGAAGAGGGTCAGGATATATGTGCACTTCGAGATTAGAGAGGGCGGGCGCCACCTTAGGAGATCCTCCATAAGGATTTTCGTTCCCGTTTAACTTTAGAATGTCTTTCTTGGGGATACCGGCTTTTTCAGCTAAAAGCTCAGGGGGATCAACCGGTTCATATGTTTTGATATCCATTAGATGGGGTTTGATAAGTTTTTCAATGTCTACTTTAACCATGCATTCTCACTCCCTCAATATTGTCACCTTAAATTAGTTCTTCTCTAATCTCTGCTGCTTCAGCGTGGGCTGTTAGGCCTTCAGAACGAGCGATAAGAGCTGCTACTCTTGATAGTTCACGGGCATTTGAATCACTCAATGCAATGACCGGGCTAATTTTTATAAACGAATGCACTCCCAAGCCTGAACTGAATCTCGCCGTTCCCCCTGTTGGCATTACGTGGCTCGGACCGGCCACATAGTCTCCTAGAACCTCGTGAGAAAATTCTCCTAGAAAAATTGCGCCTGAATTTTTGATTTTACCTAATAATGCCCAGGGATCCCTCGTCATTAAAGAAAGATGTTCAGGTGCGAATTTATTCGCTAGATCGATAGCTTCGTCAAGATTATCGATGATTATTATACAACCATGATTCTCTATCGATGAGCTTGCAATCTCACTTCTATCTAACCTTTGAAGACGGGATTGAACCTCTCTCTCCACATTATCTGCTATTGTTTTTGAAGTAGTAATCAGGATCGATTTAGCAAGAATGTCGTGTTCAGATTGTGCTAACAGATCTGTTGCGCACAGGGTCGGATTTGCTCCATGATCAGCTATGATAACTGTCTCTGTCGGGCCGTATAGGCCGTCTATACCTACTTCCCCGAACACCAGTTTCTTCGCTAGTGTTACAAATAGGTTACCTGGTCCGCATATCATGTCAACAGGAGGAATCGAATTGGTTCCATAAGCCATTGCGGCGATTGCTTGTGCTCCTCCTATTCGGAATACTCTATCGACACCAGCAATTTCAGCAGCTGCAAGGACGGCCGGGTGAGGGATATCGGTTCCCTTTGATGGAGTGCAAATAATCACTTCATCAACACCTGCTACTTTTGCTGGTATCGCTGTCATCAATATTGTGGATGGGTATAAAGCTGTTCCTCCGGGTATGTAAGCACCTACCCTTTTCATGGGGGTTACCAGTGTTCCCAATCCTTTATTAAAATCAATCCAAGAGTTAATTCGACTGGATTCATGGAAGGTCTGAATACGATCGGCAGCTGATTCCAAGGCTGTGAGTAGCTCAGAAGAGATATTTCGTTTGGCATTTGAAATGTCGACAGGATCTACTTCAATCTTTGACAAATTGCCACCGTCAAGTTTCCGTGTTAGTTCTATTAACGCGTCATCCCCATGTGACCGGACTTCATTCAAAATATATTCTACTACCTGCATTGGACTAAGAGATTTACCAAACAGTTTCTGGATATTTAACTTCATCTCATCTGAGATATCGTCGAGATTCAAACCTCTATTTTTGAGTAATGTGCTTGTAGCTTGCTTAAACCCTTTGATTACTTTCATGATAGGTATTCTCCAATTACACCCACCAATGATTCTTCGGTTTGCTTTCGATATGTTTGTAAGGCATTGATTGGTAGTTTGCTGTATATGTTTTCTAGTCCCTGGTCTGTATTTAAGATAAAGTCTTCGGCAATTTGATGAGCCTGATGGTTCTTCATTCCGGCTGCAATGCGCTTGGCCATGAATCTTAAACGTTCCCAAGAAAAGTTTCCATTTAAGGAATTGATGACCCAAGTGTTCCAGTCTGAGAGAGTTTCTTGCGGCAAAAAGTTGATTTGCACTTCACAATCCGCGCCTTTAACCAGGTGTATAGTAGGTTTTATAAATTCCCAGGATTGACGATCTAGCTCTAATTGGAGTGCACGGTCCATAACTTTACCGAGGACGGTTTCAGGGAATATTTTGGGGTTATTGAAGAAAGGACGGAACACATTAACAATCCAGGTCTCATCTGTAACCAGATGAGCAATATATCCGGACATAAATGCCTGTGTTGCACCTGTCAACTTTTTGCTCGCTCTTAGATTCGAATGTTTATTAAAAAGACCTTCAACACCAGCACCAACCTTGGCGAAATCCAAGGTAACAAAGTGGTACTCTTCACGTTTCTTTTTTGTTATGACCCTTATGTCGGGTGAAGTGGAACCAAAAAGAAAGGATCCTATGTTGCTGTCAATAGTTGGATGGCCCAAGCGTTTCGCAGCTCTGAAAGCTATATCTATATGTGCAGGGAGATTTGGCAATCTAATTTTACCTCATGAATTTTAAGAAAGATTTGCACGCGCTAAAGATTCAGCTTGGAATACGTAATAGAGCTGAGAGACTGTCGCACTGCCGCTACCTATGGAGCGCAAATGTGAAATAGTCTCCATTAATCGTGCCTTTTCTACAATTACAGTAACAGCAAACCAATCATCTTCGTTCTTTGTGTAGACTTTGGCTATAGTCGGCCCTCTAAGTCCAGAAATTCCTGGATTATCTAGTATACATTTGGCTACTTCCTCAGGTGTTTCGGCTCTCATGTTAGCGGTGACACTATAGTACTGCCTAGATTGTAAGTAGGCGTCTATAATATCCACGAACTGATTAGCCAAATTCAATTTAAATGGATCATCTCTTAGTGAAGCCTTATTTGATATCAAGCAGGCGTCAGATGTTATGATCGTCCCGCCATCAATAGTTTTTAGCCTATTTTCCCTCAGAGTAGTTCCACTGGATGAGATATCTGCAATGATGTCTGCGTAGCCCATTACAGGAGCAGCCTCTAAAGTTCCACTAGAATGGGCCAGAGAGAAATAATTAATTCCGTTCTTAATTAAGAAACGTTCCACCAATTTAGGGAATTTGGTAGCAATCCTCAAAACTCCCCCTTTTCCCCTAAATTCCATTGACAGATCCGATAAATCCGCTACAGACGTAACGTCTATCCAAGAATCAGGAACACCGATAACGAGATCACAATGTCCAAAGCCAAGATTTTCAATAGCTACCCTGGAGTTGCCGTCTTCCTGAATTGTTTCGAGAAACCGATCATATCCTACTATACCCATATCCGCATTCCCATCTTCCACTGTCATCGAGATATCGGCCATTCTTTGGAACATCACTTCTACACCAGGCAATGATGGCATATTGGCAGCATAGGTTCGTGAGCTACTTCTCGATACGCTTACACCACAAGAATGAAGGAACATCATCGTTGGTTCATAGAGGGCTCCGCTACTTGGAATTGCGAGCCTTAAACTGCTTTTGCTATTCATCGTGATCACACTCCTACTCAGTTACCGGGGTATTAGGTGTGTCAATGACGGCGAGGATTCTGTCTAAATTATAAGCAAAACCCAACGCTGGGATATCAGTTGGATTCCCTAGGGCTTTAACGAGACCGTTATATCTTCCACCACCACCAATTAATACGTGTACTCCTTTTGCCAAATAGTTCAATTCGAAAATCACACCAGTATAGTATGCTATATCTCTGACCAAACCCAAATCTAAGATGATTCGCTCTGAAGGAATTCCCTGACTGCAAAGAATTTCTAGTGTGGTTGAAATATTATTTAAAGCACTTGTAGTTATCCCTCGTCTTTCTTCTATGCTTCTCAATTGTTTGAAAACGTTTTTTGGTATACCCTCAAGTTGAGTAACTTCTCGGATTAACTTTACCGCGTCTTCAAAATCCTTAGGACTGTCTTCTCCACTTGTTTTTCTCAGAAGACGTGTGAGAATTTGCTCTCTAGTCCTCTGGCCGGATGATTTGGGCATAGAATTTTTGAGAATATTTAGAATGTATTCGTGGGAAGCGTGGTCCTTTGACTCTTTTGCATCATAAAGATCGTTAGAATTGCTGTCCTTTCTGAGAAGCCCCATAGTTTCCGCGCGTTTTGTTAAATTATCTACCGAGTTAGATTCGGTTTTTATTTCCTTAATATTGCCGATTATTAATAGTTTGGCCGCTTCAGAAAGAGCAAATGTATCTAATAACTCACTGAGAACACCTATGTGGCCTATTCTTAAGCTATATTTATCAATGCTGATTTGCTTTAGCCCATCCAACGCCAACCCAATCATTTCTGCGTCGTCGCTTGCCTCATTTTTGATAGAGCCAACCAACTCGGCACCGACTTGGTTGAACTGACGATAGTTTCCAGGAGTCTCAGTTTCATATCTGAAAACTGGACCGCCATATTGAAATCGTACGGGTAGATTTATGGAGTCTTTATTACCCAGGAAGTATCTTATCACCGATGAGGTGAATTCTGGGCGCAGACTAACCTTTTGACCACCTGGGTCAGTGAATGTGTAAAGTTGGCTGGCCATTGCTCCGCCTGATTTTCTTATAAAAAGTTCGGTGTCTTCGAGTAGAGGTGTGTCAATAATCGAATAACCGTATTCGTTAAAGAATTTACGAAGGGCGTCAGATATCGAAACGATCCTATTGTAGTCGCTTCCAACCAAATCTCTTAGTCCCTTTAATATGTGGATATTTCGTTCTGACAGAGCCATTTTACTGATGCTAAACTCCATTCAAGATAGTGTAACAATATCCTTGAGGAATCACGTACACATAAACCATAATCTCACCTTGGATGCATAGAGTCAACTTGGTAAGTTATATTAACTAAATAAGATGCCATTTTTTTATTTATGAGAATGTATAACCTCCTCAGGATATTTGATTTAATCTTATCCTTTGCATAGTGGAGATTTAGTTAAAAGCAAGAGTTATCAGGGATAATAAATACGAATTTGTAATTATCAGGTCATCGTCATCGTCTTACTATTTCTAACCACGGTCGGAAAAGGGTTTACCCTTAGTCTAATAACAAAGGAACATCATATGACGACAAACAAAATAAATCGAGCTACGTCCATCGTAGTTGATAGTAGTGCGTCTTTTCCGTCTGATATATTACAGTCTACGCATGAGGGACTGTACATTGTGCCTATGACAGTTCATTTAGGTGATGAGAGTTATCTTGATGGAATAGAATTGTCACCATCTGAGTTTTATAACAAATTGAAAATGACAGGTAATTCACCTTCTACGTCTGCTCCCTCACCTGCTCAATATGTAGATGCTTTCTATAAGGCATCTATTAATACTAAATCTATCCTATGTCTTACTGTATCGACTAGGTTTAGTTCATCTTTCAACTCAGCTGAGGTAGCTTATAGAGATTTTCGAAATAGAAATCATGGTATCGATATTAAAATTCTGGATACAAGAACTGCCGCTGGAGGGGAAGGGCTTGTAGCGTTACAATCTTGGAAGTCTGCAAATGGTGGTGCTGACCTTGACGAAGTAACTAGGGTCGCCACTGATACAATATCGAGAACGACACTCATAGCCTTTTTGGATACTCTGTATTATGTATGGAAAAGTGGAAGAGTTCCGTTTATAGCACACGTGGGATCTTCACTTATGCGAATTAAACCAGTATTTCAATTAAAAGAGGGAGTTGTGAGTACGTTAGCAAGACCACGGACACATAAAAAAGCTATGGAGCGCATATTAACTATTTTGGAACAAAAGGCCGGTTTGAAACCTTTGCATGTAGCAGTTATGCACGCAGAAGCGGAAGACGATGCAGAGGAACTCAAACGGCGGATTCAAGCTAAATTCCATTGTAAAGAAATTTATGTTAGTGAGTTTACTCCAACCATGGGTGCACATATAGGTCCCGGACTTTTGGGGGTTGCGTTCTGTACCCAATAGGCCATTCAAGAAAGTTTGAAATGTAAAAAGTGAACGCTCTTATTAGATCTAAGAATCACGCTATTCCATAAATTCGTCAAAGTCCAGCTAGGACCTCATCAGCAGCAGCCAGGGTTTTTTGTACATCTTCTTCACTATGGGCAGCGGATGTAAACCACATTCCTCTCTCCATAAGCCTTATGCCTCTGCTCAACATACCTTCAACGAATTTCTTGTATTTATCGACGTCTACATTTTGTTTGTGTGAACGATAATCAGTTATCTCTTCAGAATTAGTAAACGACATGCAAAATGCTGGAGCTGGTCCTTGTATGAGTACGTCTATTTCATGCTTTCTGGCGATATCACTTATACCCTTCATTAGGGCATTCCCTATAGCGTATAAGTGTTTATACACTGCTCCATCATTTTCCATCAGTTTGCCGAGTGTTGCCTCAGCCGCGGACATTGCTATCAAATTACTGTTTGCAGTGCCGCCATGCCACACGGTACCATCAGCTATAAGATTCATGATGTCTTTTTTGCCTGCAAGCATGGACAGAGGAAATCCTCCCGCTATCGCTTTTGCAAATGTTGACAGGTCAGGAGTGATGCCCAAGAGTTCCTGAGCTCCCCCTAAACCGACTCTGAATCCTGTGATGACTTCATCAAATATTAGAACTATACCAAGGTTATCACACAGTCTCCTAACTTCTTCCAGATAGCCCGGTTTTGGTAAGATAGAGTTTGACAACTTTGATCACTACTCAGAAGAGATGGTAACATACTGTAAAAATGACGTTATACTTACAGAGAAGCTTTATA
>CAYSLK010000140.1:0-7381 GCA_964431885.1 uncultured Dehalococcoidia bacterium
GCTGGGATGTGGGTAACCCACTCCATGAAGGATGGCTACTTTATCTTGATCGTATAACTCTTTGATAGGTGCCATTGCCGGATTCATTCCCAATTCATTGTCTATGGGTAATACTTTGTCTTGAGTGATTCTGACATTAGGCCTACTGTCAACGTAGTGGGGATTATTATACGGAATCACACAGTTTAAATAATCATTACCGCCAGTGAGTTGTACAACGACTAATTTTTTATCTGTCAATAGAAACCTCCTGTGATACGCGTTGACATGTTATCCTTTCAAAGATTTGGATCCTGTGTCGACAGGTGTCAACAACATATATTCGTCCCTTCTGATCGCATGCTACGGCGGAGGGATCCCAGAATAAAGGTTCAAGACGAGCTGAAATTTCATGTAGATCTGACGTGTCTACGTCAAAAATTGGAACAAATGATTTCCTTGCCCTTGCTTCATCCAGCACGCCCTCAAAATATTCTCGCACCCAGGGATTTAAATCTGATGCTTGGCCTCTATTATGGTCGATATAGTTGCCCTTTGAATTAAGGACTTGTAGGCGCTGATTACCCCAATCTGCGATATACATGTTCTTGTCGCAGTCCACTATTAAATCTGCAGGTCTCGCTAATTCTCCTTCATTGTCACCACTGGATCCAAAGGTGTTCACGTATTCGCCTTTGCTTGTAAATTTTTGAACTCTATCGTTTCCCCAATCAGCGATATAGATATTGCCGTCGTTGTCATCAGCTATTCCCCATGGATACCTAAATTCTCCTTTATCCGATCCTAACAAACCCCATTGGCCAATAAACTTACCCTTTTTGGAGTATTGTTGTATTCGGTGGTTCAAAGCATCCACTACAAAAACTGTATCCTCACGTATTAAGAGCCCGGTTGGTCTATTAAACTCTCCTGTACTGTCACCCTTTATTCCCCACGAAGATACAAATTCGCAATCTCTGTCAAAGATTGAGATACGATTTAGTCTCTCATCAGCCATGTAAAGGAAGTCATCACTATCAAGTGCTAGTGAGCTGGGTTCCTTCATTTGTCCTGGCATGGTACCTTCCTGACCAATAGTGCCGAAGTAGTCATGGTCTAGTGAAACCATTTGAATCCCTGTTGTAGGAGTAGATCTACTTCCTATAAAAATGACACCGTCAGATCTTATGGCGATGCATGAAGGGTGATGGAATGCTCTTCCTCCTGTATCCGAACCAAAACCAACGTTTGTTATGTAGTTAAGTCTAAAATTTGTATTTTGCATAAGCCAATGTTTATTAATTTGGTTAATATTACGCCATTTGATATTCCTGACAAGACACAATTAGCTGGATAACGCTCAGTGCTGCATTATCAAAGTTTTTGGCCGAATTGATTGTTGACCAATTAAGGCTCCCGTATTTGCTAGCGAAGGCCTTGAGTTCATTTCGTGTATGATCTGTGACTTCTAATGGTCCGAACACGTCTAAAGCATTGTCAACTAATTCATATGATGTCATGTCACTAGAATTAGAATATTCTTTTATACGGGTTATTAAATTACGGATGCCTATCTTGTCATAGTCTCTTAAGATTTGACTAACGAAATTTATTCGCTCTACATAGGATCCTGTATTGATCCATTCCATGCCGCCTTGCCATCCTTCGACACTGGGTGGTTTTAGTAGTGATTGTCCCATGCTTGTACAGGCGTCATTTCCAAGTATATGATCATCCGAGGGCAGATCAATAGGCCCTGCCAATCTCATTGAACCAATAACCATTTCAGTGGGGCTCTTTATTCTGCTATATCGGGCGGAATCAGCTCTGAAGAAATCAGATTTAAATATGGTAGTTAACATAGCAGTTATATTATGGTCACTGTCTAAATATGATTTAGAAATCATATCAATAGCTTTAGGGTCCCCTGGGGGTTCGTGAGGCCATTGAGATACGGGGGGTTCGTCCGCTACAAAGAAATGATAAAGATGTCGTGATAGAAATCGCGCTGTTGCTTCTTGATCGCAGATTATCCTAATTGCGTCCTGACCATTCCAATTACCAGTCTCTCCCAGTATGGTTTTCCTTCCATGATCGTGATCATTGTCGTCATATTCAAATTGCCATTTCATGTATCCGAAAGGTCTCATCGTGTTGTTGTTCATTTTGATAGACATATATTCAGGGTTGATTATGCGCCAACCGGTGAAGGCTCTAGCAGTTTCTTTAATATCCTCTTCACTGTAGTTACCTACACCCATAGAAAAAAGTTCAAGAACTTCCCTGCCAAAATTTTCATTTATTTGGCCAGCATGATTGTCTTGATTATCAAGCCACATAATCATGGATGGGTCTTTGGCCACTCGTAAAAGTAAATTGTCGAATCTACCCATTCCGTGGGACCGAAACATGTCGATTTGATTCTTCACAACCCCGCCCTGTATCAGCTTTGTATGTGCTGTAGCAAATAAGCGGTGCCAGAACAGGCACATTTTCTCTCTTAGCGGTGTGTTTGTCATAGCCATACGATAGACCCAATGGGCTCCAGGACCGCCTTTCAGTCCTCTCATATCTGACTGCTCTTTGTGAAAACGTCGGATCATGTCTTCTGGTATCACGTCAAGCTGATCTGGATTGAGTAGTTGATTGACCACTTCGTCATACCCTAGTTCAACGGCTATCTCCAATTCAGAAGGAGTCGCGCCGAAGCCTGCCCTTCTTAGAAGATGGGCTATAAGCGATCTGTCTTTTTGTTGGCTAATGGTATGCATCTTAGTGGTTACCTCACCTCGTTGAATCTCTTTTCAACATCACATAAGATATTTCTTGCTGAAGGTTATCAATCCTAATTTCTGGTGTCAATTAAGTACAGGTAGTACGGTAATATGATATCGTCTGACGATATCATGACGGAATCCTATTACTGTTATGCTAATCTCTTGTTTGTTTCTGAGACAAGTATATAATTAGACTTAGCTTACGTCCTACGTGTAGCAAGTGCTTAGAAAGTTATTACAAAGGAGTGCATCGTGAGTCAGGAGAATACTGAAACTACTGTGTTGGGTGGCGGTTGCTTTTGGTGTCTAGAAGCAGTATATGAACAGATCGAAGGGGTTGAAGGTGTTACTAATGGCTATTCTGGTGGTCATGTAGATCTTCCAACTTATGAACAAGTCTGTTCAGAGACTACCGGTCACGCGGAAGTTGTGAAGGTTGTATTCGACGTGCGAAAGATTTCATATAAAGAAATCCTAGAAATCTTTTTTGCAATTCATGATCCCACTACACTAAATCGGCAAGGCTATGATATCGGTAGTTCCTATCGTTCAGTCATTTTTTATAGTAATCCTGAACAGAGACTTATAGCTGAAGAAACTATAGCGAACATTGAGAGATCTAAAGTGTGGGAAAATCCTGTAATTACTGAGCTTACCGAGTTTGAGAAGTTCTATAAAGCCGAAGACTACCACCAGAAATACTATATGAGAAACACCTATCAACCATATTGTCAGGTAGTGATATCGCCTAAACTGGCGAAAATACGTCGAGAATATTTGAGTAGATTAAAACCAGTGACTTTACATGAGAATTAATGAGCGCCGTCTTGTTTGCCACGTGTAATATAATCAACAAGGTGCTTGGTGAGGCCTTTATAGAAGGCAATGGAAGCTATTTACTACTTGTCTGGCTCGTTCTCGCTAATAAAATTGATCATAGACCATTTCAGTTAAAGTTCGATCCTATGAAATTTAATTGTCTCCACATTTCATAAACGATAACTGCCACAGAATTGGACAGATTGATGCTTCTATTGGAAGGTTTCATGGGAATATGAAGGCGATTTTTGGCAGGGACGCTTTCCACTATTCTTTGAGGTAAGCCTGTTAATTCAGATCCGAAGAGTATCGTATCACCGATATTGTATTTGACTGAGGTATATGGTATCGAAGCATTGGGTAAAGCAGCGAATGTTTGCCCCAGAAAATCCTTGGCCAAGAACTCATCTATAGAATCGTAACTGACTATATTTGTCAGATCACGGTAGTCTAATGACGCCCTTTTAAGGCTGGTGTTATCCAGATGGAAGCCTAGCGGTTTTACAAGATGTAATCGTGCCCCAACATTGGCGCATAAACGTATTATATTCCCAGTATTTTGAGGTATTTCTGGATTTATCAGTACCACATTAAAGTTTGGGTTAGCAATCATAAAGGCTCCGACATTATGATGTTTAGACAGGTTTATCCCGACGAAAGATATGATAGGCTTTATATGTTAATTGTACGATGTTGTCTAAACCCTATCAATGATGAATCTATTCATTTTGATTTGGAGAGATATTATGTCCAGACTATGGTGGCTGTATTTAGGTTCGTTTCTGGCTGGTACAGCAATTACAATATTCGGATTCCTGCAAGCTAATCCAATTACTGTTGGGATTGGGTTGCTTATAGGATTCGCACTTTACCTAAACAGGGGACGGATAAAATAAAGATTTAATTGTTGCTGCAGTTACTTATCGGTATAGGTTACACTGACATCAGTATTTGGCATTGTGAATTGCGTAATAGCGGCTTCTTTATCTTCAAATTTTCCGCCTGAACTCGTAACCCATATACCCGAATCTATAGAGCCAGAGTGATTAATTGCTTCGATTCCTATTTCATTCCCCTGTTCATAATAACCAGATCCTTTACCATTTGTTACCGACAGCCTGTAATTGTGAGTTGTGCTTTTCTCCTGAGATAAAAGCCAAGCAATAGAATTTGGATTCCTGTAAATTTTGCCCCAATTACCATGTCCACCGTCTTCTATTGTTTTGAAAGTTACGTAGGCACCTAATTTGCTTAGTTCATCTACCATCTTGGCCGCCATATGGTAAGACGATACTCTGTCTTTTTTGCCGTGACTTGTCCAGATAGGTAAATGAGCTATCTTGGGTGCTAATGTAACGTATGAGTAAGGTTGGTGATGACTTGACAATGGCATTAGAGCTGCAAATAAATCTGGTAATTCCGCCGAAACAATATAAGTTCCTCTTCCGCCCATACTTAACCCTGTAAGGTAAATCCTGTCTTCATCAACCTGTAATTTCGTAATGACGTCGTTTACGACATCCAGAATTTTTTTTGGGTGCCAATCCCATTCCACTTTGGCAGGTACGGCAATTATGTATTGGTCATCTACTGGTATATAGAATTGGTCAGTAATCCAATTCCAGTCTCCAGGATAGCTTTCACCACCTCCATGTAGAAATATTACGAGAGGATATTTGTAATCGGGAGAATTATAATGTTCAGGTATTTTCAAGGAGTATGCGTAACCGCACATCTCGTCTTCAGGTCTCGATGTTTTATTCCAAAATGATGATTCAGAGTTGCGATTGGAAGTTTCGTAAAATAAGGCTGTTAGACCGTTAACTTGTATCCAAGTGTTAACGGTATGTTGTGGCCATGATGAAGGGTTTGGAGTTGGATTCATTCCTTCTGATGTCATAAGTTGGCAGGAAGCAGATATTCCAGATACAGTTCCACTATGCGTCTGTGAGCTTTTAGGCGAAGGGGTGTGGTGATTTTCTTTCAGTACAGTCGCAACTATAGTAGATTTAATGTATGGAGTAGACTTTGCCTTTACTGGCGTCATTCTATCAGTTGAAGATACCGGCTGAGATGATTGATTAACTCTGGTTGCGTGCGATGATTCGTACTTTCCTGATCGGTTTGAAAGAGGAATCTTCGTTGGTTGAACAGTCGAGTGAGTAGTGGTATCTAGTCCAACACTAGTTTTCTCTGGTGTTTGGATTGCTTTGCTACAGGAAATACCTAGGATAATCGAAAGCAAGGCAATAAAACTAATTACTCGTAGTGGCATGCACATTTATATTTGTTTGTCTCTCAAAGAAAATTTAAGTTCACTTTCTACCCGAACTTTCTATGATGGTTTTCAAGGCTATTATAGCAGAGCGAAATGTATCTGAAGATTGGATCTTTGGTATAAATACTAATGCAATATCCTCTATAATAAGAGAGTTAAGCCTCTGTATATTAATATGACTTGTTATGGAGTAAGTGAAATTCTAACTGTACGAGGAGTTATATACGATTGATGAATAAGTGGGTCTTATTGATTGTGGTGCAGACACTATTCCTGGTTGCTTTGGTGATTTTCTATTTCTTAAGTTAGGCGCTTCGAACAAATTTTATGACGAGTGGGCCTTTAGAAAAACCGGTTTGAAAAGGGTTTCCAATAGGTGACTAATTGGAAACGTAATTATACCTGTTTCCATATCGATTTTCTTCTTCGTCACCCTTTCTGCAAAACCAGACAAGCAATAGTAATGAAAGAATTATGCCTGGTATTATTAGAGCTAAATAGCCTGCTAGAGTTGCCACCAACCACCAGCCCGTTCTATTCAAGTCATGCAATCTTCTCACCGTTAATGCAATACTTGGTATAATGGTTGCCAGAGCAAAGAAGACACGTAACACTCCAAAGAGAAAAATGACGTCTTGAGTTATTAAAAGGAGTGTAAAATCAAGTACAAAAAGTGCAATCCCTACTAGAAAAGTAAATAAGGTCCACCACCAGTATTCAGCGCGACTCGATCTTCCGCGAAAGTCGAAATATCTAGTGAATCCGAGCTTAATGGAATTCCCAAACTGTGTTTCGGCCTTGTGTGTCTTTGATTCACCTGAGCTGTAATCTGGCGCAGTTGCTGATTCTCTGTCATGAGTGACGATTTCATTTCCACACTTCCCACAGAATTTGGCATTCACAGGATTGCTAGTATGGCATATGGGACAGTTCATTCCGTAGAAACCCTCAATAATTCAATGGTAATTCAGTTGATGTTTGATATAGGCCTGCTGTGTAAACGGTAGGTTAGTGGTTGAATGCGAATTTGGTTTTATTCGTAACATAGACTAGAGAAAGCATTACTGGAACCTCTACTAACACTCCGACAATGGTAGCCAAAGCGGCACCGGAATGCAATCCAAACATAGAGATAGCTACGGCCACGGCTAGCTCAAAAAAATTAGATGTAGCGATGAGACATGCAGGGGCGGCTATATTATGCTGGAGTTTAATGACTCTAGCCATAGAATAAGAAACTATGAAAATTCCATATGTTTGCAATATGAGAGGGACTGCGATTAGAAGTATTGTATATGGTTTTTCAACGACCGCTTCTGCCTGTAGGCCGAATAATATACATACAGTCAAAATTAATCCGACTACGGACCACGGCTTAATCTTGTTCAGAAAGTTTTCTAATGACAAGTTGTTAGTATTGCCCTTAAGTTTGTAGCGGGTGATTATGCCGAGAATCAGAGGCACTATAACGTATAAAATTATCGACATTACCAGTGTGTCCCATGGTACGTGGACGTTATTAACACCA
>CAYSLK010000141.1:0-6332 GCA_964431885.1 uncultured Dehalococcoidia bacterium
GCCCAATACTATCCTGGTCTACCGAGACCAGAGAACAATTAAATACCCCACGGCAAGCATTCATAGAGTAAATATCATATCCTTTAGCCTTAAGCTATCTAAGGGAATCTCTCAGACCATCAATGGAAAGCCCAGCATCGACAAGAGCACCTAATATCATATCTCCACTGGCACCACCAAGACAGTCAAAATAGGCTGCTTTCAGAATTTCACCTCCGACCTGCTACTATCTAAATTTTATTTTATGAACTCTAAAGCACGAACTAAAGTATCAACGTTAATGACTTGTAATTTGCAATTCTGAAATTTAGAGTTTTTCATTGCAGGCGGGACCAAACATTGCCTTAATCCTAGCCTCTTTATTTCTTCAATTCTTCTTTCTAAATGAAAGACTCTACGGATCTCACCATTTAATCCTAACTCACCGATAACTGCCATCCCTAATCCAACAGGACTGCCTATAATATTAGATGCTATGGCCAAAGCCATACCTAAATCCGCGGCAGGTTCTGTAATTTTAAACCCACCGGTAACGTTAACTACTATATCCTGATTATTTAAATTAATGCCGGCTCGCTTACTCAGTATGGCGCAAACCAAATGCAATCTACTTAAATCAATACCTGTACTGATTCGTCTAGGACTAGGCATAAATGAAGGGGCGGTTAAAGCCTGTATTTCCAACAACATTGGTCTATTCCCTTCCATAACGCAAACAACGGTAGAGCCGATGGATTCTTTTCTAGTTTCATCAACAAAAGATCTAGACGGATCTTCTAGTTCTACAATACCCGTATCTGTCATCTCGAACATCCCAATTTCTTCTGTTGATCCAAAACGATTTTTCACGGGTCTAAGTAATCGCCAGGAATTTATTAGATCTCCTTCCATATTAATAACCACGTCTACTATATGTTCTAATAATTTTGGACCGGCTATATCTCCCTCTTTGTTAATATGACCCGTAAGAATAACTGGAACATTGTTATCTTTAGCCCATACCATCATTTTCCTAGTACATTCCCTAATTTGCGCGAGGGTACCGACGCCCGCATTTAAATTCCTGTCGAACATAGTTTGTATGGAATCAATAACTACAATGGAGGGTTGGAACTTATCTAGCGTACTAAATACTTTTTCTAAGTCAGTACTTTGAAGTAGATACAAGTTATCACCAGATAACCCCAGGCGTACCGATCGAATCTTTACTTGTGAGGAAGATTCTTCTCCTGACACATAAATAGACGGGTTCTTGGCAGTCGCTCTCTCCATTGACAGTTTTAATAGCAATGTGGACTTACCTATCCCGGGTGCGCCTGATATGAGAATTAGAGAACCAGGGACAATACCTCCACCAAAAACTCGATTCAATTCCTTCGATGAGGTTTCAATCCTATGTGTAACTTCGCCGGAAATACTGGATAGTTCGCGGGGTGTATTGTCTGAATAATCCAGCCATCCTTCAACCGAATGGTTTTGCGTAGGTCTCGGCCTGGAAGTCTCAATAAGTGTATTCCATTGAGTACAGGAAGGACATCTCCCCTCCCATTTCGCCGCAGTGTAGTTACAGGACTCGCAAACATAGACCGTTGATTGTTTTGAACTAGCCATATTTGGTTTGAATCCCAAGGTAAATCAACTGTAAACGCCACACATATAAGGAGTCTTCTCTATCGATAGAGAAGAGGGGATTAAATTCTGCTAACAATTTACTTCAACTCACCAAACTTGGGGCAAACAGCATTTAACACCCTTCCGAATTATCTGTAATGACACTATCGGAATTAGTTTCACGTAAATTCTTATGATACTGCAACTGGTGATTGAGATTTGATCACAATATCGTCGTCTAGCAAGTCTACAACTGCAGTATCTGCAGGTTTTAATGCTCCTGCTAGAATTTCATCAGATAACTTGTCTTCTATATTATCCTGTATCAGCCTTCGCAGAGGACGGGCTCCGAAAGTAGGATCATAACCTTTCTCTGCTAACCACTCCTTCGCTTCCTGTGTGACCTCTAGAGATATTGCTTTTTCAATTAAATTCGCGGATACATCTCTCAACATTAAGTCTACTATCTGAAGCATATGTCCCTGGGCTAATGCATGGAAAACCACAGTACCGTCTATACGATTCAAAAACTCAGGACGGAAAAAGCGCTTAACTTCATCCATCACATTATTCTTCATACGCTCATAGGCATCGTTGTCTGACTGCGTCCCGACGCCTCTACGTGCAAATCCAATCGTACGATCCTGCCGAATGAGGTCTGAGCCTATGTTACTAGTCATAACAATGATTGTGTTACGAAAATCAACTTTTCGACCTTTAGCATCGGTCAAATGGCCATCATCAAAGATCTGGAGTAAAATATTGAAAACTTCTGGATGAGCCTTCTCTATCTCATCAAGTAATATCACGCAGTAAGACTTTCGCCTAACAGCTTCCGTAAGTTGACCACCTTCGTCATAACCTATATATCCTGGAGGGGCTCCAACTAGCCGAGCAACTGCATGACGTTCCATAAATTCGGACATATCCAAACGTATCATAGACTCTTCGCTACCAAACAAAAATTCCGCCAACTTTTGAACTGTATACGTCTTTCCGACACCCGTGGGCCCTAGTGAAATAAAAACACCGGTAGGACGCTTTGGGTTCTTCAGACCAGCCCTAGCTCGGCGTACAGCCTTTGAGAGCATAGTAATGGCCTCGTCTTGCCCTATCACGGTTTCATGTAGAACTTCTTCCATCTGAACAAGTCGTTCCGTTTCCTCCGAGGCTAAACGTGTAACAGGTATGCCTGTCCACATGCTTACTACTTCTGCAATGTTTTCATCGTCGACGACCGGTTTCTCTTTCCCGATTTCTTCCTGCCAGCTCTTCTCAAGTTCGCTAACCTTATCAGACAGAGTTATTTCTCTGTCTCTCAACTCGGCCGCATGTTCATACTGACGGCTAGATATCGCTTCATCTTTCTCTTTTCTAAGGCTGTCTAAAGTCTTACTTGCTTCCTTAATTGAAACAGGTGCAGTACTGAAATTAATACGCACTCGAGAGGAAGCTTCATCGATTAAATCAATAGCTTTATCAGGCAAAAATCTATCAGCTATAAATCTCGAGGCAAGATGGGCTGCAGATATCAATGCATCATCCGATATCTCCAGTTGGTGGTGTTCTTCGTATCGACCTTTAACTCCCCTCAGTATATCGACAGTCTCATCCACCGAAGGCTCTTCAACTCGCACAGGTTGAAACCGTCGCTCTAAAGCCGGATCTCTTTCAACATATTTACGATAGTCATCTAATGTAGTAGCCCCGATTGTCTGTAATTCACCACGCGCCAAAGAAGGCTTCAGTATATTAGCAGCATCAACCGCACCTTCAGCTGCCCCTGCTCCAACCATAGTGTGTATTTCATCAATAAATAACACGCAATTACGAGAGCTTCGCACCTCTTCAACAACTTTTTTCAGACGTTCTTCAAACTCTCCACGGTACTTTGTCCCGGCCACCAGTGAACCCATATCTAAAGTGACTAGCCTTTTCCCTTGAAGCGTGCCTGGAATATCATTATCCGCAATTCGTTGCGCTAAAGCCTCAACAATCGCCGTTTTACCCACGCCAGGCTCTCCTATCAAAACAGGATTGTTTTTAGTGCGACGACTAAGAATTTGGATAACTCTCTGAATCTCTTTTTCACGACCCACTGTCGGATCTAATTTTCCAGCCTTAGCAGCCTCTGTCAAATCAACACCAAGCTGATCCAATGTAGGTGTGCGAGTAGCAGAAGACCTAGATCCAGAGCCACCTTGGGACGGCTGGACAGTTTGTGTAAGTATTCGACTCGTCTCGGATCTGATTTTATCCAGATTAACACCGAGACTCTCCAACACACCAGCCGCGACTCCTTCACCTTCCCTCATAAGCCCTATTAAGAGATGTTCTGTACCGATATAGTGGTGATTTAATCTCCGTGCTTCGTCCACGGCTAATTCAATAACTTTTTTTGCCCTGGGGGTTAGACCTATTTCTCCTGGAGTAGGCCGATCGCCACGTCCTATGATAAACTCCACCGCTGATCTTACTTTGTTTAACTCAATACCCAAGTTAGAAAGAGCCTTAGCTGCAACACCTTCTGTTTCCCTGACCAAACCCAACAGTATATGTTCGGTACCTATATAGTTATGATTAAATCGCTGTGCTTCTTCTTGTGCAAGGGAAAGCACTCTGCGGGCTCTTTCAGAGAATTTCTCGAATCTACTTGCCATTATCAGCTCCTAGGGAGAATTATGATACCCGTTACGCTTATTCTAACTCTTCTTCAGCTTCTTCCTCGATAACTTGCCTTAAACTGAGTCCTAAACGTCTGCGCTCAGGTTCTATTTTTAAAATCTTCAGTTGTACTTTGTCGCCTTCATTTACAATTTCCCTTGGGTGATTCACCGTTTTCGACGTCAGTTCGGAGACATGTATAAGCCCTTCAATAGATCCTTCTTCATCATCCAATCTTGCAAAGGCCCCGAATTCGGTTAATTTCGTCACCGAAGCATCCACAACATCACCTACTTGATACTTATCGTTTATAGTCAACCAAGGTTCTGGCTGTAACCTCTTTATGCTAAGGGCTATTTTCTTACTCTCGGCGTCAGCTTTCAGAACATAGACATCCAACTCTTGCCCAACCTTTACCAAATCATTCGGCGACCTAACAGGGCTCCACGACATTTCAGAAATGTGAATGAGTCCGTCTCCTCCACCTAACTCCACGAAAGCACCAAAATTGCTGATCCCGGTAATCTTCCCTCTCCTTGTCTCACCTTCGGTAAGCTCTTCGATTAGTCGGGCTCTCCTCTCATCACGTTTTTCATATAAGGCTTGTTTTTCAGAAAATATCGCCCTGTTTCGTTCCCGGTCTATCTCCAATATTTTTAAGGATACTTCCTTACCAATTTCACTCTCCAAGGAAGTTTTACTTGCTCGCTGCTCTTCCGGGGACGCAGGCCCTTCTCCTTCGTTAGAGCCTGTCAAGCCATGAGCTACACTGAAAACTTCTCTCGATACACTTACCAGTTGTGAAATCGGAATAAATCCGTGAACTCCATGAACATCAACAATAGCTCCACCTCGATTAAAAGACAGAAGCTTACCAGTGATATCTTCCTCTGAATCCTGCAATTTTTCAAGAGTATGCCATCCCTTTTCAGAAACAGCCCTATCGATGGATAGTATTGCGCCTCTTTCTCCAGCCTCGGGTCTAACTACAAAAGTTAGTATTGAATCTCCAAGCTTCAGTCGAGCTCTTTGTTCTGAATCTATGCTACGCATTTCACCTGGCGGAATAATACCTTCTGATTTATTTCCTATGTGGACTAATATTCCATCAGGATCAATTCTCATCAGTTGGCCTTCAACAACATCACCATGTCGCATAGGAGCTTTGGATTCCATTGAATCAAGCAAAGCCCCCATATCTTGAAGAGCGTTAGAATCTTGAGAAGGTGAAAAGTTCACTTTAGTTATCACTTCCATAAGACGCATTAATGCTTTCTATTATAGGTAATTTCGTGGAGAGGTGTAAAGCGTGGAATGACCTATTTATTCGAAATCAGTAAAATTGCTCCCGGATTTTGGTGTGTGTTATGGAACAACTTCACCCGTAAGGGTCATTAATCCGGTATAAATAAAAAGCCCCCTGGCGGTGACCTATTTTCCCACGTCCTTGCGGGCGCAGTATCGTCAGCGCTGAACCGTTTCACTTCCGTGTTCGGGATGGGAACGGGTGGTACCGGCTCGCTAGAACTACCAGAGGACATTTTTAAGCTTCATCTACGCTGTCAATCAAAAAAACTTGACAGCATCAATATTATATTGGACCTCTCTAGTAGTGTCAATGCAATTAGTCAAAATAAGTTGGCTAAGTTATGGTGTTTATGAAAATCTCTTGACGTAATCATCAGCACGATGCTACTCTCTCTATAGTTAATTAATCAATCAATATCATTCAAATTAAGAGGTGAGCGTCTTGGTTGCTACTCCAATCATTGAAGTCACACCATTAGCTGCTGAAAAACTAGAAGACGTCCTGAAAGAACAAGGCAAAGAAGACGGTAAGATGCTGAGGGTAATGGTTATGCCCGCACCAAATGGGGGCGTTCAATACATGTTAGGCCTTGAGAAAGAGGCGAAAGCCGACGATTTTGTAATAGACACCGAAACCATAAAGGTCTTGGTAGATTCAGAAAGTGTTCCCCTCGTTGAAGGATCACAAATTGACTATGTGGACGGCCTTATGAGAAGTGGTTTCGTTATAAGTAATCCTAATTTCCACG
>CAYSLK010000142.1:0-12908 GCA_964431885.1 uncultured Dehalococcoidia bacterium
GAAATACAAGGTTGCGCAACTGGATTAGACTCGATGGTATTCTTAAGACTAGGTATTGATTCAGACAGGGCAGACATTGAAAAGAATGCTAAAGCCTTGGAAGAAATTCACGAGGCTTCGAATTCTGTTGTAGAACACCAGTTAAGTCTGGCACTTCTAAATCATGGCGTAGACTCTGGAATCAGGTTTATCCCTAGCATGGCACACAGTGAAAAAGATATCGATGATACGGTGGATGCCGCTGAGAAAGCCCTAACAGATTTACGTCAAGAGGGATTAATTTAGAGAATATTAATGGTAAAATCAGCGTATGACCTAGTGATAATTGGCAGCGGTATTTCCGGGTTATCCGCTGGACTTTTCGCCCGTCGATACGGCCTGGAGACAATTTTACTAGAACGCCTTATGACAGGTGGGCAAATAATTAATGCCGATAATATCGAGAATTACCCTGGGTTCCCCGATGGTGTGTCTGGTGCAACATTGTCCGCGCTTATACAAGATCACGCTCTGAAGAATGGCCTCGAAGTACATTTAGATGAAGTAACCTCGCTGAAACGAAGCGGAAACCAGTGGGCATTGATATCACCTGAAAGCGAATATTTAGCTAAAGCAGTAATTATTGCTGGAGGTTCTGCATTAAAAAAATTGGGTGTTCCGGGAGAAGAACAATTCTTGGGTTCGGGTGTCTCCTACTGCGCTACATGTGACGGTGCCTTCTTTACTGGCCAGAAAATAGCTGTAGTGGGAAGCGGCGATTCAGCTATGGATGAGGCTCTGGTGTTATCTGAATTCGCCTCAGAGGTCCTACTGTTCATTAAAACTCATGAACTTACAGGCCAGAAAATTCTACAAGAACGTATCATGTCAAACAGTAAAGTTACGATCATAACCAATACTAGGATTGACAATGTTTTTGGTACCTCACAAGTGGAAGGAATAACGACAACGAATACTTTAACAAATGAGGAATCTAAAGTTGGTTTATCCGGAATCTTCATTTACGTAGGGCTGAAACCTCATACTGACTACTTGAAAGATTTATTACCTCTAGATAATCGCGGACATATACCTACCGATCTGTGGATGAGGACGCCCATAGATGGTATCTTTGCAATAGGTGACATAAGACAAAACTCGGCCTCTCAATTAATCAGTGGTGCCGGTGATGGAGCAACCGCAGCTATTGCTGCCTCCCGTTATATTGAAAACAGGAATTTCACCAGTTAAAGTAATTGAATATGATTAGGTTGTTAGCCTTCCTAATTTACGTGAAGACTTGACTATCTATAATAATTCCTTATTTAAGATATATCCTCTGGTAAGAAGTATTCAACACATACCTGGTTCCGCAAAAATATGCTTATCCAGCTAAATTACTAAGGGATGATAACCTGATGACATTGATTTTAGTAGCAATTGGTGGTGCCTTTGGAGCTTTGTCAAGATATGGTTTAGAGCGTTTGTTCAGTACAATAGCGGGACCTACTTTTTGGACAACTTTGGCAATTAATGCATCTGGTTCATTTGTTCTGGGCGTATTTATATCTCTTTCTGAATCTAAATTAGAACTTGGTTCGCATTTGAGATTATTGATCGCAGTTGGATTTTTAGCCTCATACACTACATTTTCAACTTTGACTGTGACCAGTGTTAAACAGGCCATGGAAGGTGATATTGCCAATGCTTCAATTAACATTATAGCTAGCCTAACTATTGGATTATGTGCCGCATTATTAGGCCTATTGCTAGGCAGGGCAATAGTATAATCACGTGGATATCGTACTAAAATTACACTCTGACAGAATATTGTTCCAAACTTTTTTAAAATTGTACTTAACAGTTGATACCATTTATAATGGATTGTATGTGCATTTGTAGGTATATAAATGACCACCAGTAAACGTGATTACTATGAAATTCTTGGAGTATCTAAGCACGCCTCCGATGAAAACATCAAAAAGGCGTTTAGAAAGCTTGCTTTAGAATATCATCCAGACCGAAACAAAGACGAAGGTGCTACAGAAACCTTTAAGGAAATAAACGAAGCATATCAAGTACTGTCTGACCCAGAAAAGCGATCAGAATATGATCGGTATGGACATGCAGCGTTCACGGGAAATGGCGGAGCTAGAGGATTCGACGGATTTGACGTGTTTGGCGGATTCGGTGATATATTTGACGCCTTCTTTGGTGGTAGTAGTCAATCCAACACAAGATCTTCAAGAAATCAACCTAGACACGGATCACATCTACAGACAAGTCTGACACTAGATTTCGAAGAGGCTGTTTTCGGAACCGATCAAGAAATAAGTTTACAGAGAACCGAATTGTGTTCCCGGTGTCGAGGGTCTAAATCTGAGCCTGAAAGTGAACCTAAACCCTGTTCCAATTGTAAAGGGAGGGGACAGTTACGACGATCACATCAGAATATCTTCGGTCAGTTTGTTCAAGACGTTCCTTGTCAAACTTGCCAAGGACAAGGCAAAATCATCGTTGATCCATGTTCACGATGTAGGGGACGGGGACAAGAACAAATGAATCGGAAACTAGTTGTGACAATACCAGCCGGGATAGAAAATAATTTTCAGATCAGGTTAACCGGTGAAGGAGAACCTGGTTTCGGAGGAGGCCGTCCCGGAGACTTATATGTCTCCATAAAGATCAATTCTCACTCTTTTTTCAAACGAAAAGAGAATGATATTTTATATGATGTGACAGTAAATGTTGTACAAGCTACTCTGGGATCCAAATTGAAGATACCGACTCTTGAAGGTGAAACTTATATAAATATTCCTCCTGGTACTCAATATGGATCCATGCTTCGGTTAAAAGATAGAGGCGTACCACACTTAAGAGGTAATCGTCGGGGTGACCAATTAATTAGAGTTAAAGTCGATATCCCCCGTAACTTAACGAAAGAGCAAGTTAGGATACTTACCGAACTTTCACAGACAATGGATAATAACGATTTGGTAGATGACGAGAAAAGTTGGCTGGGAAAGATACGGGATGGTTTTGCAACAGAAGAGAAATAGTCTCCTGATTTCTTTTTATATCCCTTTTATTAAAAAATCATACATACATCTTAATCAGGAATAGGCACGTTGAAATGGTTGGAATTAAGCATATCTGCCCCACCAGAATATGTGGAGCCTTTGTCTCACATATTCTATCGTTATGGGCATGGTGGAACTGTCATAGAACAGGAAGGTGGATTTAATCCAGACGAAGGAGAGCTTGCACCAATACCAGCCAGGGTAACACTCAAAACCTACCTTCCAATAGACCATGCTACAGAAGATTTGCGTAGTCGCATCGATATTGCGGTAAAACTGGTCGCACATTTTAGTCCTATAACTAAATTGCACGAAAAAGTGTTGGATGAAGAGGAATGGGCCGATAGTTGGAAAAAACACTTTAAAGTGCTACACATTGGTAAATCCATCGTCATATGCCCTTCATGGCTCACATACGTAAGCACTATATCCGAGATAGTGATTCAATTAGATCCAGGTATGGCTTTCGGAACTGGACATCATCCCACAACAAAAATGTGCCTGCAATATCTAGAAACTAATGTTAATCCTGGTAATACCATTCTTGAACTGGGTGCCGGTTCTGGCATTTTATCCATAGCTGCCGCCAAATTAGGTGCTAGTCTCGTGAATGCTATAGAAATTGATCCCATGGCTGTAAAGGCATGTAAAGAAAATGTTACTGCTAATGAAGTAAATAATGTCGTAAACGTTTTTCATGGTAGCCTCCCCCATAAAGATATCGGTTCTGAACCATATGACCTAATTGTCTCCAATATATCCACCAAAATAATATTGGAGAAATTAGCTATTTTATCTGGTTACATTACCCCAGGTGGTACATTGATTGCTTCGGGTATTATAAAGGAACATAGATTAGATATAGAAGAAGCCCTCATGACACATAATCTCAACCCTATATTAGTTACTGAAGATGGTGATTGGATTGCTTTCCTAGCCGTTAAAGAGTCAGAATAGAACTACTATGCACCGTTTTTTTATCCATCCGGACCAATTCAACTCGAAAGAAGTCATTTTTACCGATGACATAGCTCATCAAATATCCAGGGTCTTGCGATTCAAAACAGGCGATCAGGTTATTGTTTTAGATAATTCAGGCTTTGAATACATAGTAACACTAAATTTAACCAACTCTAATCACGTTAAGGGGTTGATAACGGACAAAATGAGGTCATTCACAGAACCTAGGACAAAAATCACACTCTACCAAAGTGTATTGAAGGCAGACAAATTTGAATTAGTCCTGCAAAAGGGCACGGAATTGGGTGTCTCAGTATTCTCTCCCACACATTTCTCCAGATCAAACACAGCCTCTAAAATAGCACAATGGCCAAACAAACGGTCTAAACGCTGGCAAAAAATAATACGAGAAGCTGCTGAACAGTCAAGGAGAGGTCGTCTTCCTTTATTGGATCAGCCTGCTGATTTCGAACATGTGACAAAAAGCTTAAATGGTTTATCCATAATGCCTTATGAACATGAATCAGATACTACCCTTAAGGAAATCTTAATTAATTGGTGTTATAAAGAAAACGCTAATAATATAAATATTTTTATAGGACCCGAAGGTGGATTAACATCGGACGAGATTGAACACGCTACGGATAACGGTATCATACCAGTTACATTGGGGCCTCGAATTTTAAGATCGGAGACGGCTGGTCTTATTACTTCCAGTATAATTCTTTACCAACTAGGAGATCTAAGCAGGGTTGATCCATGATATGGTACGCTTCTAATAATATAAGAAACCCTCACGCAAGAACATACTCAGAAATGGCATGGCACAATAAATATTAAAAGTGATTTGTTTGAGACATGATTAATGTAGAGAAAATCCACATATCTCCTGTTAAATCATTAGGCCTTATTCACCGGGATAAAGTTTACGTATCCGAAACAGGAATACCCGAGGACAGGAGATTTTTTCTATTAGACGAAGACAATAAATTAGTTACACAAAGACAGATTGGTAAGTTGACTCAAATACTATCCGATTATTGCCCCAACTCGGAAAAACTGTCACTCAAATTCCCAGATGGTTCAACTCTAGAAGAGACTATTGTGTCGAAAGATACAGTCAAAGTGATAATGTGGGGACGTAATGTTATTGGAGATATATTAGAAGGATCATGGTCCCATAAGCTATCAAATTATTGCGGGAGATCAATACGAATCGTTCGGACTCATACGTCTGGGGCCACTTATGATGAATTTCCCGTTGCAATTATGTCTAACTCCACAATTAGACATATCTCTAATCTTGTATCAAGGGAAAAAGTCTTTGAAAGTGCCAGATTCAGACCGACCTTCGTATTATCTGGATGCGAACCCTATCAAGAAGATGAATGGATTGGACACAAAATTAGAATCGGTGATCAACTACATGTCAAGGTAGTCTCCCGGGATCCCAGATGTGTAATAACTACATTAAACCCGATGACGGGTGAACGTGACTTCGATATGCTAAGGCTAATTTTAAACGACAGGCCAAATTTAAATGGAGCCTATCTTGGGGTATATGGTATCGTAGAACAAGCTGGTACTGTAATGCTAAATGACATGGTATCAATTCCCAAATCCTAGCAGTTACTGGTTTTCGCATGTTCTCCGAACACATCGATTGTCTGACGAACTTCATACCATATATATGTCATCCTCGTAGTTCTCAAATATCGCACGAAGGTTCTCGTGCGATATTTGAGAACTACGGATAACTAGTTGGCACTTGAATTAATCTCCTTAGTAAGAAAAACTGCAGATAAAACGTATTACTCCCGGTTGTATTGTTGTGATCATTTCGATACCACACACACATGGCCTTAATCTAACCTCTCACCTCTGGGTACTCGCTCCAATAAACCAGAAACAGCCTTATCGACAGATAAACCGCGAAACATAATATCATATGCAGTGTTTGCTATAGGCATATCTACGCCCAAATCATCGCCAAGGCGAATAGCAGCTAGCGTTGTATCTACTCCCTCTGCCACATTGTCCATTTTCTCTGTTATTTCGTTGAGATTCATGCCTCTTGAAAGTTGAACACCAACAAAATGATTACGACTTAACGTGCTGGAACAAGTAGCTATAAGATCACCCATGCCGGATAGACCGGCCAGTGTCAATGGATTCGCTCCGGAGGCAACGGCTAACCGAGAGATTTCTGCAAGTCCTCTAGTTATAAAAGCTGCTTTAGCGTTATTCCCAAATCCCAATCCATCACATACCCCAGACCCTAAAGCAATTATGTTCTTCAAAGCACCTCCTAGTTCAACACCAATGACATCATCAGTGGTATAAACCCGGAAATTGTTGGAGTTTATGATGGACTGTACGAGGACAGCTGCGTCATTACTTGATGAAGCTACTACGGCTGATGACGGTTTGTTTTGAATTATTTCACTTGCTAAATTGGGACCAGATAGTACACAAACGCCATTAAGTCCCAGTTCTTCCGTTAGAATCTCACTCATTCGCTTAGAAGTCCCGACTTCCAGTCCCTTAGTCGCACTAACTATAAGGCTACGAGCATTAGAGAATGGTTCTATCGTTTGTATGTTTTCTCTGAAAGACCTAGATGGGACTGCGATTAAGGTCATATCAACTCCAACTGTAACCTGTTCTGGTGAAGATGTTACAGTCAAATTGTTAGGAAATTTTACACCGGGAACGAAGCGTGCGTTCTCTTTCTGATGATTTAGAAGGGACGCTTCTTTTTCATCACGCGCCAACAATAAAACTGCTACATTACATCGCGCTAATGTAATAGCCAAGGTTGTACCCCAAGTCGTTGTTCCTATTATGCCAACTTTGGCCACGGTAACCTTCTTCTATCTTGCAAAAGTCATCTCATTATATTGGATCGGCCGGTCGCCCTAATTTACGTTCCGTGCCTTTTCTCAGCCTCTTGATATTGTCAATATGCTTGCTAACCACAAGAGAGCCCCCAACTACTCCATAAAAGATGTACTCTAAAGGAACATCCCCTAATATTGCCAGTATGATAAGAGTTATACAGCCTAAAGAACAACCTACCATAGATCCAACTGAAACATATCTTGTAGTCCAAACCAAGAAGAGTCCTGATACAGTAGCGACCAAGCCCGCTACAGGTGAGAGAATGATCAGTGCACCCCATCCGGGTGCAGTTCCTCGTCCACCACCAAATTTTATAAAGACAGACCATATATGTCCTATTAGAATGAAAATACCCGATGCGGCCTCTACACCTGGCGAATCCGTAACAATCCTCGCGATTACTACGGCCATAATTGCTTTGCCCATATCCAAAAATAATACTAAAGCAGCTGCAGGGAGCCCAGCAGTACGAAGAACATTCGTCATACCAGTCTTGCCACTCCCGTAAGTCCTCACATCAATTCGTCTAAAAATCCATCCGATGACCAATCCCGTAGGCATAGAACCCATCAGATAGCCCATCAGAATCATCAACAGGTAATCAATCATCTTTCTCCTCTTCCTTTGAATCTCATTCTAAGTGGACTTCCTTTGAATTCATAGGCAGTCCTCAAAGCATTCTCTAGGTATCGTCTGTAAGAAAAGTGTACCATCTCCGATCTATTAACATAGAAAGTGAAACTGGGGGGACCTCTATGATCCTGAACTACACTGTATATTTTAAGAGATTTCTTGCCAGTAAAAGATGGTGGATGATCAGAGACAGCATTCATTACAGTTCTACGAAGATCATACCTTGGAAGTCCTTTGGTCCATTCCCCATAAACATATTTTGCAGTACTTAAGATATCGGATACACCCGTCTCATTCAAAGCCGACGTGAAACACACCGGAGAGTAGGCGATAAATTTAAATTTTTGACGGATTTTAGCCAAAGCATCTTCCTTATTTAAACTTAATTCAGGTGCAAGATCCCATTTATTAACTACTATTACAATTCCCTTGTAGGCATTTAAAACGAATTGGGCGATGTGGGTATCTTGACCTGTAGCAAGTTGAGATGCGTCCATAACTAAAATCGCAACGTCAGCTCTGTCTATGGCCCTAATTGCTCGTAGTACGCTGTAGCGTTCCACACCTGGTTCTATACTTCCGCGACGACGTATTCCTGCAGTATCAATTAAAAGCGTTGATATTCCACTATGATATATCAACGTGTCCAAGGCATCTCGTGTAGTCCCAGGAATATTAGTTACAATAGATCTGCTACTACCAGTAATTGAATTTACCAGCATAGATTTTCCGACATTAGTGCGACCAACAATAGCCAATCGCATATCCGCGTCTGGTTCTGTGTATTCCTTTCTAACGTCTATGGATGAAACAACATTAGAGATTAAATCCCCTATTCCCAAATTATGGTAAGCACTTATTGGAATAGGGTCGCCCATTCCTAATTCATAAAATTCCAGTGATGAATTCGTCCTTGTGTCATTATCTGCCTTGTTGGCCGCAAGAATCACACGTTTCTTTGTTCTCCGTAATGATTGAGCCACGTCTCGGTCGGCTGGAGTAACTCCTACACTGCAATCTACCACCATAATTATAACGTCAGCATCGTCAATAGCAGCATGAATTTGAGCCTTTATTTGCTTCCATAGGTCAGTTTCCGGAAACAATTCCAGACCACCAGTATCGACAAGTATGAAAGAGTGACCTGCCCAAGTAGTGTCTGCTGTAACACGATCTCTAGTAGTTCCGGCGACATCGGACACTATTGCACTAGGCCGTCCAATTAGTCGGTTAAATAGTGTAGACTTGCCCACATTAGGGCGCCCAACAATTGCTACAAGAGGTTTCAAGTCAGACTGCATATAATATCAGCTTCTCTTATTGATAGAATCAGAAACTTATGCCTAGATTTCGCACTGTATGTATGTTCTCAATAACTTAAAGATAGATCAATAGGTTTATGATGCTCTCTACACAAGCGAATAGATAGATTCAGTAGTTTATCAAAAATCTTTGAAGAGTTCCTTCAATATCGCATTTTGCGCATGTAATCGATTCTCAGCCTGATGAAATACAACTGACCGTGGATGATCCAACATCCCACGTGTTACTTCCTCTCCTCTATGAGCTGGCATATCATGCATAAATAAGAAATCGGGCTTAGCTCCTTCTACTAAATCCTCGCTGACTCTATAATTATCGAAATTCCTGAGTCGTTGTTCCTTTTCAATTTCTTGCCCCATGCTTATCCATACATCAGTATAAACAACGTCAGCATTGGCTACTGCGTCAACAGCATTTTCTTTCCATTGAATTAGCGAATCCGTTATTTTTGCTCTAGATAAGGCTTCTTCCCAGACAACGTCTGGTATACGATATTGAGGTGGCGAAGCAATTGTGAAATTAGCACCAACAGATGCACAAGCTAATGCCAAGCTCCCTGCTATATTATTACCATCTCCTATGTAGGATATGGTTAGACCTTTAAGTCTGGATTTATGTTCTAATATAGTGAGCATATCGCCAATAGCTTGACAAGGATGAGCCAAATCTGAAAGCGCATTAATGACAGGTATTGATGTGTTCTCTGCCATAATCTCAAGATTGCGATGAGAAAATACTCTTGCAACGACACCATCTACTAGACGGTCTAATACACGTGCTGAATCCTCAACAGGTTCTCTGCTGCCAAGTCCTATATCCTGCTGACTCAAATAAATGGTATCTCCACCCATCTGGCGAATCCCTACTTCAAAACTGACCCTAGTCCGTAAGGAAGGTTTTTCAAAAACTAACGCTATTATCTTACCTTCCAGCAAACGCGGTCTGACTCCGTTTTTAAGAACATGTGCCTGATTAAGCAAATGTTCGACTTCTTTAGGAAGCAGATCGGCTATTGTGAGAAAGTCTTTCCCTTTCATACCTATTCCTCCACCCAAGTATTAATTTAGGCCAGCACAATTTACTTGTAACATCCGGATGTTCCTCATATATTTGTCTGATCATTTACTAGGGAGCGCCTATAAACAGGCTTACACAGGGTATTGGCTTTTAAAGCATGATAATCATCCGATAATACCATGTCAACACCCACCCTCATAACGAAGTATTATATTGTACAGAATTTAATGATACACTTCAGCATATACATCCGTTTGAAGGAGTTTGAGAAATGTCCATCAGCAATGAAACTATGAAGGCTATCATCAAAGATTACGATGGGTTCGAACTTTCTGACAAAGAACTGCAATTAGCTAGACCTGACGTAGATGGCTATTTTTCTGCAATCCAAACCCTAAATGAATTAGATCTTTCTATGGTTATGCCTTCTCGGCTTTTACGTGTTGAAGAAGGAGACGTAGTCTGATGTCGACATTCGATCTGCTCAAGTTACCTATTTCCGAAATCGCCCCCAAAATAAAAGCGAAGGAGATCTCTCCTGTGGAACTGACGGCAGAAGCCTTAAGTTACGCAGATAGCAAACAAGCCGACCTGAATTCGTTTATTTCGATCTTATACGATCAAGCGTCGTTGCAGGCAAAAAATGCCGAAACTGAAATAATCCAAGGTGAATACAAAAGTCCACTCCATGGGATACCAATAGGAATAAAAGATAATATTGCAACGGCCGGTATTCGCACCACTTTGGGGTCCAAAATTTTAAGTGATCACATACCCCAGTCTGACGCTCATGTCATTACACGTTGTAAAGAGGCTGGTGCCATTATTCTAGGTAAAGAAAATTTAGAGGAATTCGCTATGGGTGCAGCCTCTAATAATCCTCATTTTGGTGCTGTACATAATCCCTGGAATTTAGATCACACACCGGGAGGCTCAAGTGGAGGTGGTGGAGCCAACACTGCATCATTTGTGACATTTGCCTCTCTAGGCACCGATTTCGGAGGCTCCGTTCGAATGCCTGCTAGCTTTTGTGGTGTTGTAGGTCTTAAACAAACATTTGGTCTTGTAAGCCAACGTGGAATGCTAGGTACCACATTCAATGGCGACCATATAGGTCCATTAGTCCGTACTGTTCAGGACTGCGCCATATTACTTCAAGTTATAGCTGGATATGATGCTCTAGATCCCAGTACAGTGCCAGTACCTATACCTGATTATTCAGCTAATTTAGATGGTCCTTTAAATGAAATAACAATAGGTATACCTTCCAATTATTATTTCGAAGTTATAGATCCTGAAATACAGGATAAGGTTTTGAATGCTATTAAGAAGTTTGAGGACTTTGGGATAAAATTGAAAAGCATTAGCCTACCAAATATGAAATATGCCGCAGCCATCCGTGCAGCCGCTCTAGCTGATAGTCTAGTACTTCATGAAGGGTATATAAGATCAAATCGAGGGGATTATTCAGACGACAGTCTTTATCGTGCTTTAGCTGGGCAATTCGTACTGGGTCGTGATTACGCCAAAGCATTGAAAGTACAGCGTATCATCAAAGAAGAATACCTACGCGTATTCCAAGAGGTAGATTGCATAGCAACACCAACAACACCAGTGGCTGCACCCATCCTTGCCTCCCCTACATTCACACTATGTGGCCAGGAACACCCTCTCAAGGGTCCTGGTTCGGGAGCTGTTTCCAAATACACTAGTCCAGCAAATGCGACTGGCTTACCTGCAATCAGCATACCCTGCGGGTTAACGTCTAAAAAGAATCTACCCATCGGTCTCCAACTGATAGGGCGCCCCTTCGATGAGAAGCTTCTATTCCGGCTTGGTCACGCATACGAACGTTCTTCACCAATGGCTGTAAAATCCCCTCCATTGGTTGACGCCTAATGTGACTTCATGCTACTCAAGGCGATCCTTATCTAAGCCTTCTATAAAAATGAGCTCATCTTCAGATAAGTCGTCTGAATTTAGTAATTCACGCCGTCTCAGAAATGTCCTTTTAATGGACTCCCGACGTTTCCAACGGGATATCTCCGCATGATTGCCCGAAAGTAGGATTGGAGGAACCTGCCACTTGCGAAATTCCGCCGGTCTGGTGTATTGAGGATGTTGAAGGAGTCCGGTAGTAAAAGAATCGTCCATAACGGATTCAATTGATCCCACTACCCCAGGGATTAATCTAGAGACAGTATCCACAACGACCATGGATGCCAACTCACCTCCACCTAGGACATAATCTCCTATACTTATTTCATCGGTTGCCAGATGCTTACGCACACGCTCATCTACTCCTTCGTAACGTCCACATATCATCGCTATCTCTTCTAATTTAGCTAAGTCCTCTGCCACAGTCTGCGTCAATCGACGACCCTGGGGCGAAAGCAATATGATTTTGCTGGATACTTTAAGAGATCCAGATTTATGTTCATCTTCTACAGCCTCGAATAGAGGTTCTGGTTTCATAATCATCCCAGACCCACCACCAAAAGGATAATCATCAATGGTACCTCGTTTATCATGAGCATATTTACGAATATTAACTAATCTCACTTCGATAAGTTCGTTCTTTATAGCTCTAGCTATGATTCCATTTGATAATGGGCTCTCAAACATTTCCGGGAATATTGTGAATATATGGAATTTTATTGACATATCAGTCATCCTTATGTGTACGCCAACCTCTTATCATTTCGAGAGCGTGAGGAATAGCTGGCAATGCCACTTCCAATGTCTCAGAAACAGCCTTGGGACTTCCTGGAAGATTTATTATGAGACAGCCCATCCTCACTCCAGCAGTGGCACGACTTAGCATAGCAAAAGGTGTTTTATTAAGTGTCTCTGCCCGCATTGCTTCGGTAATACCCGTAATTTCTAAATCAATAATTGCCTTCGTTGCTTCTGGGGTCACGTCCCTAGGCCCTAGACCTGTACCACCGGTAGTAAGAATTAGATCGATCTCTTCGCTGTCTGCCCAGAATTTTAATTTTTTTGAAATTATGTCTT
>CAYSLK010000143.1:0-2921 GCA_964431885.1 uncultured Dehalococcoidia bacterium
AAATATCTTTTGTATTTTTAAATTTTTATCTTACCACAATTTAATTTGTTAATTTAAATGCGGCCCCACTATAACCTCGTTTTACCGCTTTTCTATTACCGTGTATTTGATACGATATGATTAGTGTTGAGAAATCTAATCCCTTTTATTCTACGTTAGAGGGGTAGTAAGATTCGAATGGTGGTGGTACTTTAATCTATAAAAAGGCCGTTTTGTTTTATTATTTCGCCCTGTTTAATTATCGAATCGACTCGATGCATAACTGTAATATCTTCAAGAGGATTTCCAGGAACAATTACTACATCGGCGTACTTATCTTTTTCTAGTGTACCAGTTTCTTTAATCACTCCTAGACATTCTGCTGTTGTTTTTGTACAAGTTACTATCGTGTCTGCTGGGGATATATCTAATTTCTCCACCATTAGTTGTGGGGTGTATGCAAAGTCACCGAATCTAACATGGGCCATGCCAGTATCCAAACCGGATACGAATGTAACTCCGCGATCCCACATATCTCGCAGGATTTCATAACGTTGATTGGCAGCTTCGTAATCTATTTTTATATCGTTGTCTCTAAATTGTCTCATATAACCGGTAGCCAAGGTTGGATCAACATACAAACCTTTCTCGGCTATTTGGTCGGCTACATTTGGATCGTAATCGTATAGTTTCGAGGGATCCTCTGAGATCCAAGAACAATGTATAAGATTATGGATTCCAGCTTCTACACAGTTGCGAACTCCTGCGGCTCCGTGACAATGTGCAGAGACTTGCACTTCCAATCTTTCAGCGTCCTTCACTGCTTTGATTAGCGTTTCGACTGGATACTGGGCAGCTCTAATGTTAGATCGTGGTGTGAAACGACCGCCAGTCGACATGATCTTTATACAGTCTGCACCTCTTTTTACTTGAGCACGGATTGCTTTAATGACTTCATCACTAGTGTCAGCCTCTGTACCAAACATATTACAGTGGCCGCTTGTGGTAGTTATAGGAGTACCCGCGACTAATAGACGAGGTCCTTTTATGATTCCATCTTCAATTGCTTTTCGAATTGGAAAAGCAATTTGGTTTTTACTACCGAGATCCCTAATTGTAGTGACACCTGAGTGTAGGGAAGAGCGCATTGCTTCTACTGCCCTCATGAGGAGGACTTCATCGGTTTCTGTGGTTACTTGGTCGTAAGCGTTTGGTTCAGCGCTACAATGCATGTGAGAATGAGCTTCGACAAATCCAGGCATTATTGTGCTGTTTTCAGAATCTATAACAGTTATCTCTTCATCAGGATGGAAATCGAGTTTATCTTGACTAGTAATGTCAGTTATCTTTTTGCCCTCTATGACGAGCGCAGCATTTACTAAGAGTTCTGATCCAGTTCCATCAATTAATCGGTCGGCCTTCAATACGAGTTTCATTGGTCTTACTCTCCTCAAAAAAGTGCAGCCCAATTATAGCACGGTAAGGAAACATAATGGTTGAGTGATGAGTTGTAATTTGCCATTAGGGAAAGGGTAAAGAGATGTGATAGTAGCCAGAGTACATTCCCCTTGATATAATCCCCACATGTTTAGGCAGGGTTATAACCCCCTTCTTAGGGCATCTGAAGTTTTAGGAGTTGAGAATGACCGACCACATATCTTTGGATAAAGACGTATTACTGTGGATGTACGAAAAGATGGTAGTAATTAGGAGGTTTGAAGAACAGGCTAAACGCGAGGCGGACGCTGGCAAATTAAGAGGTATGCATTCTTCTATTGGACAGGAAGCAGTTCCTACAGGTATGTGTGCTCACTTGAGAGACGACGATTATGTCCTCGGAACTCATCGAAGTCATCATCATTGCATAGCAAAAGGAGTTGACCTCAGTGAAATGATGGCAGAATTACTCGGAAAGTCCACAGGAACAAACAAGGGTAAAGGCGGGACTATGCATATTGCTGATATTAATAAAGGAATGCTTGGCGCAAACGGGGTGGTTGGATCTAACATTCCCGTCGCCACCGGTGTGGCTCTGAGTGCAAAAGTTAGAGGAACCGACCAGGTTAGCGTAGTGTTTTTTGGAGACGGAGCATCTAGTCAAGGTAGCCTTCATGAATCTATGAACCTGGCTGGAATCTGGAAGCTACCTGTAATATATGTGTGCGAAAACAATCGATATGCAGAATCAACACCATTCGAATTTGTAGTAGCCGGGCAGTCAGTTGCTAATAGGGCTAGTGGATATGATATGCCAGGTGTTACTGTGGATGGACAGTCTGTTTTAGACATGTATGAGGTATCAAAAGAAGCTGTTAAACGTGCGAGATCAGGTGATGGTCCAACACTTATAGAGGCGCATACCTACAGATATCAAGGTCATTTTGGAGCTGATAATACACTGGCTTATCGTACAGAAGAGGAGGAGGTATATTATCACGAACGTGACTGCATAGCGAGAACCTCTAAATATCTTTTAGAGTCAGGATACGTAACTGAGGATGAGCTTAAAGGTATAGATGTGAAAGCAATAGCCGATGTTGAGAAGGCTACTAAATTTGCTAATGAAAGTCCATTTCCAGAGGACAGCGAGCTGACGACTGACGTATACGTTTCATATTAGATATAGGATTATCAGAATTAAATAACTTAGTGCATTGACCCAATATTAATAGGATGGGATTCACCTGAATAGTTGATCATTAAGTTTTAAACAAGAGGAGAATTAGCATGACACAAGCGACGAGCCAGAGAAAAATTACCTATATTAAGGCTATTAACGAAGCGCTTAGCCTTGAGATGGAGAGAGATCCAAATATCATAGTGATGGGAGAGGATATAGCTGGAGGTGGGGATAGACCTGATAAACAGGATGCTTGGGGTGGCCCAATGCGTCTCACAAAAGGATTAATTGGACAGTTTGGACCCCAACGTGTGAGAGACAC
>CAYSLK010000144.1:0-24847 GCA_964431885.1 uncultured Dehalococcoidia bacterium
CAGTGCCCGACTATCTAATAGCTCTCTGTAACCTTCTTCAGTCTCCAAAATCACACAAGGAGTTCTATCGTCTGTAAACACTCTCATTTCTTCGATTTGTTCATTCAAATGTATTAATTCTATAGGCCAATTAGATAGATGAACAAATTGAACCCATTGATCTTTCTTCCAGAGACGCCCATGGGTTATATCACATAGGAAACAATGTTTACGACTGAACATTTTACGAAAGCTGTAAACCAGTTTGCCTATAAGCCCGCCGTTAGCATGATATATACCATAGATTCTCGGTTTCATACTCTTTAATTACTCTTGAAAGTGCGTAACTGTGAATCATTAATCAGATTTAGACTAGCCGAAGCATTATTTAAACTCAGGAAATTATATAATAATCCCTAGCAACATTGTGGGTACATAAATCATCCACTATAATAACTGGTAATCTAGAAGAATTAGTACAACACGTTAATGAAAATATACTTTTGCCCTGAATGTGGAGCATATTCGGCCTCGCCAGACCCGTTCTGTAAAGAATGCCATGTAGAACTGCCTCGAGATAGCTGGGCAGAGGTTACATCGGAGGAGCTTCAACAGCTCGAGTATGTAGAGGAATTTGAGCTCCCGGTTGGTCTACCATCCTGGGAGTATGATGTGGTACGTCTTAAATCAGATGCCGATACAGGGGGGATACAATACACAACAGCTATACTAAAAGGCATGGGTGATAAAGGCTGGGAACTTGTGAACATTGTCCCGTTAGGCGATAAAGACGGCCCTCGTTACGGGGTATTTAAGAGGAGTTGGCTTTCTAACTTTGAGGAGTGATTCAAAGAAATGCATGACATCCATCCCGTCATTGAGGCTGTCCTCTTTGATCTCGATAACACGTTATTAGACCGCGACCGTGGATTTGATTCTTTTTGCAAAAGCTTATATCACAATAACAGCATTATCGGTGACTCTCACACAGAAGAAGAAGCTGTAAAACTGATCACCCTTTTCGATTCCAAATCCAAACGATCCAGACAAGTTATGTTAACTGAATTAATGGAACAGTGGCCCGGAGTATTCCAGAACCTAAATGAAGCAGTATCCTTTTACGAGACCAATTATCCTAAGATGTTAACCCTGGAATCTTCAACTAGAACCTTGTTACAAGACTTAAGAAAGTCGGGGGTTCCGTCGGCAATCGTTACGAACGGCGATGTCTTATTACAGACGAACAAAGTAAGAGAATCGGGATTAAGTAATCTGGTTGAAGCCACAGTGATTTCTGAAGGGGTAGGAATTCAGAAGCCAAATAAGAAAATCTTCGAGAAAGCTCTTTCTTTAATAAATGCAAGTCCGCCCTCTACTTTGTTCGTAGGTGACACTCCTGAAGCAGATATCTTAGGTGCAAAGAACGTTGGTATGGTAACCGCTTGGGTGCACCGAAACAGAGCTTGGCCCTTAAACAACTTAAGGCCTGATTATATGATAAATCATGTCTCAGATATTCGTAACCTCATTCTCCCCCAATTTGGTAAAATAGACTCGTAGTAGTGTAACTATCAACCTGTTGATTTATATTAATTTCTCCACCATTCGGCGACACGCTCGGCCATCATTACAACAGTTGCATTAGTATTGGCTCTGACAACGTCTGGCATTATAGAGGCATCAACAACAGACAACCCCTCTATGCCATGGACTCTACCGTATTGATTAACCACTGACATAGGGTCGGATAATGGACCCATTTTGCACGTACCAGAAGAGTGATGTTGAGTTATTACATTTGACAATATCCATGCACCCAACTTTTCATCAGAGGAAAGGTCTTCATCAGTAGGTAGAATTCGTCTCACCGGAGCCTTATCAAACTCCCTATTCTCAGTAATTTTGACACAAAGCCTTACAGCAGATCTCATCCTTTCAAGATCCCACGAGTCAGACAAGTAATTGTAATTTAAAATAGGTTGCTCAAAGGGATTCTTTGCAGCTAATCTCAGCCCACCTGCCGTTTCTGCTTTCTGCAGTGCCACACTAAAACCCATATATCCTTTCTCATCATCTATGGGTAATCCAGCATCTCTATGTTCACTTGACATACGTATATGTCCCATCTGCATATCATTAGGATATTTTGAACCCGGTATGGTATATCTCATGCCAACCACATTAGCTGGAACACTCTCGTCATCGGGGTCAGCGTCTGACTGGTACAACATAAACACCATAGGATGATCACGCAAGTTCTCTCCAACGCCAGGCAAATCCTTAATAATGTCTATACCTAAGCCCGACAGGTGTTCTCTAGAACCGATTCCTGAGAGCATAAGCAGTTGCGGGGAGTTTATAGCACCGGCACTTAAGATGATCTCATCAGCTTCAATTACAAAAGTGTCTTCTCCACTTTTTGCCTGAACTGCTACCGCTTTATTACCTTCAAACAAGATACGAAGAACCATAACATCGCCCCTAATGGTTAGATTCATACGATGCCTTGCTAAATTGAGATATGTGACATCGGTGCTCATACGAATTCCGTTCACATTGTTTAGAGGTCGTGCCCCGATACCGGTAGATTCAGGATGATTGTGATCGAGAGTTTCCGGATATCCTTCAGAAATACAGGCTTCATAAAATGCACGAGCGGTCGGTACGAGTTCATCTTTTTTAGTTCTTCTTACAGGTATGGGTCCTTCAACACCATGGAAATCTCCACCTTTAAAGTCTAGGTCAGTCTCAGATTTATTAAAGAAGGGTAGGATTTTTGTAAAAGCCCATTCATCGTTGCCTAGTTCTGCCCATTCGTCATAATCTTGAGGTATTCCTCTGAAAAACAC
This sequence comes from uncultured Dehalococcoidia bacterium, assembly GCA_964431885.1. Lineage (GTDB taxonomy): Bacteria > Chloroflexota > Dehalococcoidia > Lucifugimonadales > CAUZEB01 > CAUZEB01. Next base: position 2,829 of record CAYSLK010000144.1, read on the forward strand.
CTGCCCATTAATGGCACTAGATCCGCCCATCACCTTTCCTCTGGGTACTATGAAGGGTTCTCGACCTTCCCTGGCAGTGGCTAAATACCCCCAACTATGAGCATCCGGACCATAGCAAGACCTCCAAGGATTATTACCTTCTTTAACACTATCAGGTAAACTTTCAAAGTTGCGATAGTCAGGCCCTGCTTCCAACAATAATATCGATCTTTCGGCATCTTCAGATAGCCTTGTGGCAAGTATAGCTCCCGCTGATCCTCCGCCGATTATTAACACGTTATATCTCAATGCATCCTCCACTAATCTTTACGGCTTAAATTATAGAACGTAAACCTTTGAATCTCATATAAATTAGATTATTCAATCCCTCTTTAGAACTCTCCAATCATCTAGCATTTGTTTGTCATGATAAAAAGGCATTTCGGGTAATTCGTCGGGGGAGAATAACGCAACATCGCGAACTTCATCCCCTGCAATCATATGCCCGCCTACAGGCTTAGCCGAATAAACCAGCAATATCACAGGATTATTAGTATCAGAATAAACGCCAATGAAACGGTCTATTTCTACAACTAATCCAGTTTCCTCTTTGACCTCACGTATAGCACCAACTTCTACTTCCTCACCTCTATCAATGTATCCGGAGGGAAAGGCCCATTTTCCAATAGCCGGTTGGATATCTCGTTGGACCAATACTAATTTTTCACATATTGATATCAATACCACTGCAGCTAATTTCGGATCCAGATATACAATATAGCCACAGTTAAGACAGTATGGTCTTACCTTCCCTTGAATGTCTCTTTCTGACAAGGCATGTCCGCATCTCTGACAAAAGTTTATCTTATCGTTCAATAAACCTCCTTTGGTACCTGTACCGGTGCACATCCTACCTGTGGATATCTCCTTTTGTCCAGTCAAATTGACGACCCATTGAGGTGGTTCTATAATTAGCACGATTAACTAACGATACTGGGTATTTACTTATATTATTATATGGTCTTATCCTGGGGGAATTATATGATGAAACTTAGAGAAAACCGTGCAAAGCAAAAGCTAAAAAAGGGAGAAGTAGTCACTGCAATGGCAGGCAACAACTCCCCGGATATGATTGACTTCCTCGGTCAAATTGGCTTTGACACTATGTGGATTGAAGGTGAGCATGGCCCGGTTGACTTTGGCGATATCCCAAATCTTACCAGAGCATGTGACGTATGGGGAATGACATCTTTGGTACGTATAAATCTTAATATACCGGGAGTAATATATCGAACTTTCGACCTAGGAGCACAAGGCATAGCTGTTCCCCACATCAACACCTCGGAGGAAGCTTATAAAGTGGTTGATGCAGCTAAATTTGCCCCTATAGGTACCAGAGGCAGTGCAACTGGCAGACAAGGATATGGCGTAAAGGATTACTTCGCTAAGGCTAACGATGAAACAATGATTGTTGTCCTTATAGAGGATATAATTGCCATCGACAATCTTGATGAAATTCTTACTGTTGACCACATTGACGCATTTTATGTCGCGCCTGGTGATTTAGCTCAAACTATGGGATATATAGGTCAGCCGAATCACCCCGAAGTGCTAGAAACAATTGATGGAGCAATTGAAAAAATCGTCGCCTCAGGAAGGACAGCAGGTGCACTAGTCAATACAGATACAGTTGATGATTACATACGAAAAGGGGCTCGTTTTTTCTTCATGAGTTGGCATAGCTGGGCAACCACAGGAGCACAAATGTATTTGGATAAAGTTAAGAACCTATCGTCTTCTTAACTTTAATGCTACAACTAGAATCCGCCGAGCAGACATCCAAAAATAACAGGTTAAGTACATTACGACGAGGAGAATGTAATGACAGGGTTACGTGAAAATAGAGTGAAACGCAAATTGCAGGCAGGAGATATAGCTACTGTTATTTCAGGACACAATTCCCCCGATGTAATAGATTTCCTAGGCTCAATAGGATTCGACGGTGTATGGCTAGAGGGCGAGCATGGCCCAGTGGATTACGCAGAAATTCCTGATATGACAAGAGCATGTGATGTATGGGGCATGACTTCCATAGTAAGGATAAACCTAACCCTTGAAGGAGTCTTATACCGTACTTTAGATTTAGGAGCCCAGGGGATAGTGACACCTCATATAGACACTGCTGACCAAGCTAGAGATGTTGTAAATGCCACAAAATTCGCTCCTATAGGCTCCCGTGGAATGGCTACTAGTAGGCAAGGTTACGGAGTAAGCGATTATTACGCTAAAGCAAATGATGAAACCTTAGTTGTGGTATTAATTGAAGATATATTGGCTGTGCGCAACCTGAAGAATATTTTGGAAGTTGATAACATCGACGTGTTTTTCGTCGCGCCAGGTGACTTATCTCAAAGCATGGGATTTGTTGGACAACCTACACACCCGGAAGTTATAGAGACCATAGACAATACAATTCAGCAAATTACTGCGACAGGCAAAATCGAGGGAGCTTTGGTAAATGACGAAACCGTGGAAGGCTACATCAATAAAGGTGCTCGATTCCTCCTTAACTCCTGGCCAGAGTGGGTAATAGCAAATGGTAAGGATTATTTAGGCAAGGTATATTCAGCATCTACGTAGAAAATGATGAGCTAAGATATAGCTAAATTAAATCGAGAGAAGGAGCTATAGTTTGGTAAATATTAGAGAGAACAAGGTGAAACACAAGCTCGGCCGTGGTGAGTTATCCACCATGCTGATGGGCCATAACACAACAGACATGATTGATTTTATGGGTCCGCTAGGATTTGATTCAGTCCTACTTGAAAGTGAACACGGACCCGTAGATTTCGCTGATATTGGCCCACTCACTAGAATCTGCGATATATGGGATATGACTTCAATTGTTCGAATCAATTTCAATAATCCTAGTATCATATATAGAACTCTTGACCTAGGAGCACAAGGTTTAATGGTTCCTCATATCAACACCGCGGAAGAAGCTGAGGCAGTTGTAGACGCGGCCAAATTCGCTCCCATTGGATCCCGGGGTAGCTATACAAGTCGTCAAGGCTATGGGATAGGAGACTACTTCAGCAAAGCTAACAACGAGACTTTGATAACTATCCTATTAGAAGACATAATAGCTATAAATAACCTATCCGAAATACTTAAAGTAGATCACATTGACGCATTTTATGTAGCGCCTGGTGATTTAGCTCAAAGTATGGGATATATAGGTCAATCCAGTCACCCCGAAGTGCAAGAAGTAGTAAATAACGCTATAAATCAAATAGTGTCGTCAGGTAAAATTGCGGGTGCATTATCGAACGACCAAAATGTTGAGTCGTATATAAATATGGGTGTGAAATTTCTAGGGATTTCATGGACTAACTGGGTCATAGGCGGCGGGAAAAACTATCTTAATCAGGTCACTACCACAAAATCACGATGATTTTCCCTGAATCACACAATTACCATTAACTCGGATAAGTCTGCACTATTTTAATGTTAAGTCATTATGACGACGATGGTATAATCACAGTAGCTTTTTACAGGTGAAGTGATGCTTAATCTGACAGAAACGCTAGAGAGCTGGCTTCCCTCAATCCAAATATATAACCTTAAAAAGGCTTCCGAAATTGCCTCCAAACACGGTGTTTTATTGTACCTTGTTGGTGGATCTGTCAGAGATATCCTATTGGATATTCCGTTTTCAGACATCGATATCTCTATGTTAAACGCAGATCATGATTTCCCAAGAATTTTAGCAAAAGGACTAGCAGGCAAAATCATTTCCACCTCACAATTTGGGACATCTAAGCTTCTTATCAATAATGATATCATTGATCTTGCTACAGCAAGAAATGAGAAATATGAACAACCCGGTGCCTTACCTACAGTGTGTTCAGGTAATATTCGAGAAGACATGGCCAGACGAGACTTCACAGTCAATGCCATTGCTGTATCCCTGTCCTTAGATTCATGGGGTAATGTTTTCGATCCGTTTAAAGGCATTGAAGACTTGCGAAATAAGCAGATTCGGACTCTACACCCTAATAGTTTCATCGATGATCCGACACGCATTTTTAGAGCAATCAGATACGCTGAACGATTGTCTTTCAAAGTCGAGGATAATACCATATCAGAGTTAAATAAGAATATTAGATATCTAGATTTAGTCAAAGGTGATCGAATTCGTCACGAAATGGAAAAGATCTTCCAAGAAGATAGAGCAATTGACATGTTAGCAAAAGCTCAAAAGCTAAGTGTTTTGTCGACCGTCCATACTTCTTTACGGCTAAAGGAGTCGTTACTTAAGAAGCTTGGCCAGACCATAATAAAAGACACCAGGAAACGAAGGCTCATTTTCTTGTCTTTATTGACCCACGAATCTTCACGAATTCAAAGAAGTGGAATAATGAGACGTCTTAATCTTGACACTAAAACCAAAAAAATAGTTAGTGATACCAGTGTCGCACTTGTACTCTTAAGTGATTTAACGTCCCCTGATATAACATACAGTCAATATCACAAAGTCCTAGGCCCTTTGGACAGCATTGCTATAGAAGCTTGTTTGTTTGCAATAGAAGATCAATTAACAGAACTGAAACTTAAGACTTATCTAGAGGAAAAACGCCTTACGACAACAATTTTGTCAGGACAGGATCTGGTCAAATTAGGAATTCCCGAAGGGCCTCAAATAGGAAGAGTATTAGAAAAACTGCTACTGGCCAAGATGGATGAACAAATAACAACTCGTGAAGAAGAGGTAGCATTTACACGAGAATTAATAAGGTAGGGCAGATTCACATTCTTCATTACGGAGATTACGATACACAACGATGAAATAAACACTACTACATTTGAAAATATCTCAGCAGACTAATTCAGCAGACTAATAAGGAGTCCAATAACACATTTAGCTTAATTTCATGTGTAGTCTAAGATGTGCCGGATGAAAGACCAGGCTCTGTCATTAACCTAGGATCCAATATACTGTCCAGATCTTCCTCTGAAAAATCGGTCTTCATAAGGGCGATTTCTTTTATGGTTTTGCCAGATGACTGAGCGTCTTTTGCTATGGCGGATGCCTTATCATACCCTATGTGCGGTACCAAGGTAGTTACTATGGCAAGCCCTTTCTCTACCATCTCAGGTCCCTTGGTAGTTGCGTTTAGTCCAATAATACACTGATCAGAGAGATTATTCGCCGCTGTAGACAATATGGTTATCGACTGGAGAAGGTTATAGGCTGATATTGGCATCATTACATTGATTTCAAAATTGCCTGATTGACCTGCAATAGATATCGTTGCATCGTTTCCAATGACTTGAGCGGCAACCTGGCAGACAGATTCTGGTATTACTGGGTTTACCTTACCCGGCATTATAGAACTCCCAGGTTGTACCTCTGGCAATTCTATTTCACCTATTCCACCACGTGGTCCAGAACCTAACCATCGTACGTCGTTGGCAATTTTCATGAGACTCACAGCCAAAGTTTTTAGGGTACCACTAACCTCCACAATTGCATCTAAAGTACTTTGAGCTTGAAAATGATTATTGGTTTCTCTAATTGATGATCCGAGACGCCTGGAAATTATGTCACAAACCTTCTGTGAAAATTCAGGGTGAGTATTCACGCCAGTCCCCACAGCTGTTCCGCCTAAAGCAACTTCTGAGAGCTCCTCTTTGCAATGTTCTAACCGTCTTATCCCTCGCTCTATCTGACCTGCGTGGCCTTTAAACTCCTGTCCTAACCTAACAGGAGTAGCATCCTGGAGATGTGTTCGCCCTGTCTTAACCACAGGCATAAATTCCCTGGCTTTTATCTCTAACGACTTCTGTAACTTCTCAAACGCTGGAATCAAATCGTTATGGATACTATCCAAAGCCGATATATGTATCGCCGTGGGTATTACATCATTCGACGATTGGCCAATGTTGACGTGATCATTAGGATGTACAGGGTTCCTAGATCCTAGGGTACCTCCCAGTATTTCAATCGCACGATTAGAAATTACTTCGTTAACATTCATGTTTGTTGATGTACCGGATCCTGTCTGAAATATGTCAACAACAAATTGATTATCTAACTTACCGTCTACAACCTCCTGGCTTGCAACAATGATTGCATCTGATAAATCTTTAGCCAACAAACCCAACTGGTTATTCACTTCCGCCGCTGCCTGTTTGATTTGTCCAAGTGCTTTAATAAATACTCTCGGAAAACGAAGATCACTTATTGGAAAATTTACAACAGCCCTCATCGTGTTAGCGCCATAATAGGCATCTAAAGGGACTTCGAATTCCCCCATAGAATCTTTTTCAACTCTGAATTCCTTGGTTCGTTCCAATTGCATTCTCCTATTCTCTAATGAATGAAAGTAGTTACTAAGTTTCCATAGCTGAAGACACGAAGTCTACCACAAGTTCCGCTACTGCAGCTTCGTGTCCCTTCATTGTATGATCAGCATCCGGAATTTCTCTGAACTGAACTGGTGTTGGAAAATCATCAAGCAAACGTTGCAGATCTGTTGAAGGGGACAATTTATCTCTCTGCCCGGACAAAAATAATTTGGGACGTTTATCCTTCCCAATAGGGGATCTTACTACTGCCGACACTGGAGGTGATATCAATACTAAACTACGAGCTGCCTTACAGTGAGATAGGCCATCTAATAAAATAGAAGCTCCAAAGGAATACCCGGCGACTGCTACTTGTTTAGAATTAATATTTGGCCACCGTCTCAACACATTCAGGGCAGATTTGGCATCCTCTTTTTCACTGGATCCATTACTAAACAGTCCTTCACTTGAACCCACTCCCCTAAAATTAAACCTCAATGTGGCGATACCCTGTGCATCCGCTATTTTACAGATACTAATAATGACAGGATGATCCATATTGCCGCCAAGTACCGGATGAGGATGACAAATAACCAAACCATTATGCGGTCCTGAGGTGTTAACCGGAGTTGTAAGGACTCCCTCTAAGTTCAATTTTTTGCTTGCAAATCCAATGGATGTCTGTCTCAAATTTCATCCCTTCTACTTACACATTATTCAAAATATCATTAAAAAAACTTTGTAGAAGTTAGTACCACTTCGTTTTCTTAGCCTCTGAAAAAATTATTAGATTCAATTAATTATTGTAGCTTCCTTTGGAATTAGAAACTATTCATTTATTGATTTGAATTCGGATATCGAAACGAATTATTCTTGGTCTCCATTCAAGGGATTACCATCGAATATATAGAGCTTTAGTCAATATGGTCACCGAATAAAACATGTCTTAAAATTACAGGTCTAATCTTAGGATACGGTATGGCTTTTGACAAGAAGGATGGTTAGAGTTAACGTTAGTATTAATTTTAACAACTTTTACAGAAGGAGCAGACAATGCGAGTGGTTGACTTCCGCAGCGATACAGTGACACATCCAACACCAGAAATGCGCAGGGCCATGGGAGAAGCCGAAGTCGGTGATGACGTACAAGGGGAAGATCCAACCGTTAACCGCCTAGAATCTATGGCTGCTGAGAAACTCGGTAAGGAAGCCGCTGTATTCGTAGCGAGTGGTACTATGGGAAACTTGGTTTCTGTCCTGGCACACGCCCAGCGAGGAGATGAAATCATTCTCGGTGATAAAAGTCACATATTTAGAGCTGAAGCTGGCGGAGTATCAGCATTAGGTGGCGTCGCCTTCCATACACTCCCAAACAATGAGCGAGGCATGCTTGACCCGGGTCAAGTGGAGTCAGAATTAAGCCCTAACAATATCCACTACGCAAATACGGCCGTCGTTGCCCTAGAAAATACCCATAATGCTTGCGGTGGAGCAATTCTTTCTCCCGAAGACATTAAATCCATAGCAGATATCGTACATAGTCACGATATCCCTCTTCACATTGACGGAGCTAGAATATTCAACGCTGCGGTTGCCTTAGAGACACCTGTATCGGAATTAGTCAAAGATGCGGATAGTATAACTTTTTGTTTATCCAAAGGACTTGGTTGCCCTGTAGGATCGGTTATATGCGGCAGTCAGGAATATGTTGAACAAGTCAGGAAATGGCGCAAGATAGTAGGAGGAGCCATGAGGCAGGCTGGTATCATTGCCGCCGCCGGTGTTGTTGCTCTGGATACAATGGTGGATAGAATGGCTGAAGACCATGCAAATGCCAGGAAGCTAGCTAATGGTCTTAGCAAAATACCAGGTATCACGATAGAGCCTGACAAATTGCCCACTAATTTGGTGTTCTTCGATATAACTCACGGTGATTCCACAGAACTAAGTCGAATACTCAACTCTCGTGGCATCAAGGGCGGACGACCTGGTCAGAGCAGATGGAGATTTGTCACCCATAATGATGTTTCGTCAGACGATATTGATTACGCTCTCAATATAGTGGATGACACTTTTAGAGAATACGCAAAGGATACTAACAAACCTTTAAGCCAGCCTTACAGTGGGTAGAGAGTAATGCTGTAGAAGAAAGAGTAGCCGTATTTAAGAGGCAGATCGGCAATCCGGTCTGCCTCTTTCTTCTCTGTTTTAAAAAGTTATATCTATGCAGTTAATATTTAGAAACTCTCAGTTCAGAATGCTCTGGATAAGTTACTCCTTAAGTGACGTTGGGATGATATCGTTCGTCATGATTCACGGATGGTTAGCACTCACTATAACTAACTCTCCGTTCTGGGTCGGGGCTACTGTGGGAGTAAACGGAATCGGTTTATGCATCTCTAGTATGTTTAGTGGAGTTCTTGTTGACAGGCTTGATCGAAGAAAATTAGTTATCGCAAGTCTCATTATTCAAGCATTGACAGCATTTCTATTAGCGGTTTTGATATTTTCAGATATGGTTCGACTCTGGCACATACTGTTAGTTGGCTTTCTAGACGGCGGTATGACATCTGTAAAGCGCCCATCTCAAATGGCGTTGACACTCGATGTAGTCGGACGTGAAAAGCTCTTAAGCGCTACGGCCGCACATAATTTTGCCATGACTGTAATGGGAATTTTATGTCCTCTCATAGGGGGCGTTATTATAAGCCAACTTGGAATTCAATGGGCGTATATCGTAATTGGATTAGCATTCATATTTTCTTCTTTGGTAATTCCCCAAATCACCATACGAAATCAAAACAATAACACATTACTCTCGACACCTTGGCAAGACATGAGGCTAGGTATTCGTTACGTTTTTAGTACTCCGATTGTGCGCTCCTTAATAATACTTGCAATAATTGCCGAAACGTTCGCCTGGTCACATGAAGTAATGTTACCCGTGATGGCGAGGGATGTATTCGATATAGGAGCTTCTGGATTAGGCTATTTACTCTCTATAGCGAGTGCTGGCGCTGCCCTTTCGATGTTTGTAGTTTCGAACATCGGTAACCCACAGGGCAAAGAAAAATTGCTTATATTCAGCTATGGCCTTTTCGGACTTTTTCTGATTCTTTTTGCAGCCTCACCTTGGATTACCATAGCTATGGCACTTCTTGCATTAGCATATGCATCCGCTCAAGTTTATGAAACAGCACTATCAACTATACTCCAAACTGTCGTTCATGATTCTATGCGAGGCCGTGTACTCAGTTTCCAGGTATTTACATGGGGATTAACAGGGATTGGCGGATTTTATGTTGGCGCCATAGCTGAATTTGTCGGAGCGCCTAGCGCCATAATGATAGGTGGAGGAATAGCTTTCAGTGTAGCCCTTTTGTTAATCAAGAAAACATATATCTTTCGGGATTCAGTCGCAGTCAAACATAACGAATAGATTTGATATACAATTGCTTTAAACATGTGAGGAATATAGCTACGAATTGTCTTTAGAGTCAGTGTCCCACCAATCCTTCATTCTCTCACCTATTTTTCTCTCAAATCCTTCACTTCCAGCTACATAATACTTTCTATCTGTAAGGTTTTCGGGTAAATTTTCAGTTCTTACGAAGTTTCCATCGTGATTATGAGCATACTTATATCCCTTTCCATAATCCATATCTTTCATCAAATTTGTAACAGCATTACGTAAGTGCAGTGGGACTGGCTCATTTCTGGTATGACGAACATCATCGACAGCTCTATTTAATGCCATATAGGCAGTATTGCTTTTTGGAGCGGTCGCTAAATATATGCTAGCTTCTGCTAAGGGAATTCTTCCCTCAGGCATTCCTATAAAATGGACAGCTTGTTGTGCAGCAACTGCTACCAGAAGCGCTTGTGGTTCTGCTAGACCTATATCCTCTGAGGCCGATATAACCAAACGTCGTGCTATAAACATGGGGTCTTCACCGGCTTCAATCATCCGAGCCAACCAATATATTGCCGCGTCGGGATCCGAAGCACGGATAGATTTTATGTATGCGGATATTGTATCAAAATGTTGATCTCCAGATTTATCGTAACCTAAAGCCTTTTGCTGCATAGCCTCTTCCACTGTCGGTGAATCGATATAACGTATTCCTTTGTTATCAGGCTCTGTCGCGTTTATTGAAAGTTCCAAAGCATTTAAAGCAATCCTGGCATCTCCATTTGCATAAGTTACAATGCTCTTCATCCCTGACATGTCAAGCTTAGGATTAAGGGCTCCTAGACCTTTTTCATGATCTTGCAATGCTTTTTCTATGATGCCTTCAATTTGAGAATCTGTTAATGATTTAAGAGCGAAAACTCGAGATCTAGATAAAAGAGGAGATATTATTTCAAACGACGGATTTTCTGTCGTGGCACCTATAAGGACTAACGTACCATCCTCTACGTAGGGCAAGATGACATCTTGTTGTGCCTTATTAAATCTGTGTATTTCATCAACAAAAAGGATAGTACGTTGATCGTGCATTCCTAGCCTGTCTATAGCCTCTGAAGAGACTCGTCTAAGCTCCGCAACACCCGATACCACAGCACTCACTTTCTCAAAATAACTATTAGTGGACTGAGATATGATGTTGGCCAGAGTTGTTTTACCTGTCCCCGGGGGGCCCCACAGAATTATCGATGGAATTTGATTAGATTCTATACTTTTTCGTAAAATAGAATTTATTCCAACTATATGTTCCTGTCCAACGAACTCATCAAAGTTAGAAGGACGCATTCTGGCAGCGAGGGGGGCCTTTTTCCGTAAACGTACGCGGCTGTTATGGTCAAATAAAGTCAAGGGTTTTTACCTCAAACAAATTAAGCTAAGTCTATACCAACAAAATAGCATGGGGAACCGGTATTTCCCTGCCCGCTTCCACTCAAATGTTTAATTAAGGACCTTTATAACCCCATTAACTAATTGATCGTCCTGGCCCGGAAGAACAGTCCTAGAATCAATAAGGACTCTTCCATCCTCAATTCGGCCAATTACGGCTGGATTTAACTGCCGTAGCCGACTGGCCAATTCATCAGCTCCTCCGGCAAATCCTTTACAGTCTATAACTAGTACCCAGGAAGGTAATGTTTGATCAGGGAGACTTCCTCCGCCTATAGTGGAAAAACTCTTTTCAATGGAAGTAAGATCCCCTAAAGTTTTTTTCCATCTTTGCACCCTGGATTTTAAAGCGGGAATTGATGCTGAAATCATACTCCACACGGGTATTTTATGTAAGGCTTCACCTCGAATATAATGAAGTAGCGTCTCATGTAACGCGGCTAAATTCAGCTTATCAATCCGTACCGCCCTGGCAAGGGGATGTTTCGCTATAGCAGTAATATATCTGGTTTTGCCGATAATTATTCCTGCCTGAGGGCCACCCAATAATTTGTCGCCTGAAAAAAAGCCCAAATCTACTCCAGATCGTATACTCTCTTGAGGCATTGGCTCATGCGACAATCCAAATTGAAGAGTCTCAATTAAGCACCCACTGCCCAAATCATGGATAACAGGTATTCTCTCCACATTTCCTAGCTCCACCAGATGTTTCAAATCTGGAAAATGCGTAAACCCCACAACTTTAAAATTGCTGGAATGAACCGCCAATATTGCAGCTGTTCGTTCGGTCACGGCATTTTTATAGTCATCAATATAAGTTCTATTCGTGGTACCTACTTCAACCAAATCTGCACCACTTTGCCTCAACACATCAGGTATGCGAAATCCACCACCGATTTCAACAGCCTCACCTCTAGAAATTATGACCTCCTTACCATGAGCGATGGATGATAATGCTAAAAGCACAGCTGATGCATTGTTGTTAACAACAAGAGCTTGTTCAGCACCAGTTAATTGTGAAATAAGTTCAGATACATTTCTCTGTCTCGATTCTCGTTTCCCTGTTGTCAAGCTCAACTCGAGATCAGTATATGTCAATGCTGATCGCTCTATTGACTTAACAGAGCTATCACTGAGGGGTGCACGCCCTAAATTAGTATGTAAAATTACTCCAGTCCCATTTATTACTTCGGATGGCCACTGACGCCATTTACTATGAGCGGTTCGCATAATAATAGAAATCAAATTGTCGAAATCTGTCGGCAGTCCACCATTGCTAATGAATTCTCGTTCCTTCATTAACTGATTTCTGATCAAATCGAGTACGGATTTTCGGGAATAGATAGAAACCAGATTCTGCACTCGGCTATCGCTTAGAACCTGGTCTACGCTTGGCAGTGATCGAAACTTTTCACTCATATCTGAGCACTCAATATATCTGATTCTTAAACTAGCATTTAAAATACTGATCGGAATTATATTATACCTCACTGGGTGTCTGGACACATATTACACATAAGTTTTTACTAGTTGACCCAGTAGAGCTATTGACCAGTCTTTTAGCTCTTGCTAGAATGTGGTGATTTTCCCAACGATGAGGCTGTATGTTTACAATAGGTCTAACTGGGGGTATAGGAACAGGTAAAACAACCGTTTCAGCTATACTTCGTGATCTTGGCGCTGAGATCATAAATGCAGATCTTTTGGGACATGAAGTATATAAACCCAACAGTGATGGCTGGCTTGAGATGATTAAAGCCTTCGGAAGAGGAATAATTGATGATAAATCAGAAATCGATAGGAAAATACTTGGAGAAATTGTCTTCAACGACCCAGAAGCTCTTAATTTATTGAATGATATAACCCATCCTAAGATTTATGGGAGGATAGAAGACCAAATTAGAATAATATCCACAATCGACAAATCATCAACCATCGTTGTGGAGGCAGCATTGCTTATCGAAGCTGGATGGATGTCACTGATAGATGAACTTTGGATCACAAAATCAAGTGAGAGCAACGTGATTAAACGGGTACAGGAGCGAAACAGTCTTAGCGTTAATGCGATTCAAAAACGTATCAAATCACAGATGGATTATGCTGAACGAGCTAAATACGCGGACGTTATTATTGAGAACGATTCAAATGTATTAGAATTAAGAAATAAGGTTACTAAATTATGGCAGATTCGATTAGCCACTTATTGTAAGGAGAGTAGACGTCAAATATGACTACGACCAAAAAAACCCTCTATAGAAGCTACATTATCGAAGAATATCAACTAACTGAGGAACCATACTATGTGCCCGTGGCAGATGAAATAGAACTTTTCGAGGCAGCGTATTTACAAAAGATCCCGTTATTATTTAAGGGACACACTGGTTGTGGTAAGACTAGATTTGTCGAGTATATGTCTTATAAATTAGGTCAGCCCCTTTCAAAAATTAAACAAGGTAATAAAGGCAAGGCTGATAAACAAACCGACGCTCTTAACTTACCTCTCGTCACTATAGCTTGTCACGAAGACCTGACAGCCAGTGATCTTGTCGGTCGTTATCTCTTAGAAGGTGATTCGACCGTCTGGATAGATGGGCCTCTCACCCGTGCAGTGAAAGCGGGGGGTATCTGTTACCTAGATGAAATTGTGGAGGCAAGAAAAGACACCACCGTCCTTATCCATCCTTTGACAGACCACAGGCGAATATCACCTGTGGAGAAGAAAGGGGAACTTCTAGAAGCGGCAGATGGATTTTTATTGATACTGTCATACAATCCCGGATATCAAAGTGCTCTCAAAGATCTTAAACACAGCACTAGGCAGCGTTTCATATCTATAGACTTTGACTATCCTCCAAGAGATCTAGAAGCAGAGATCATAGGACATGAATCTGGAGTGGACAGCAGTACCGCGCTACAACTCGCTAAATTAGGTGAGAAGGTGCGTAATTTAAAAGAGCACGGACTCGGTGAAGGAGCAAGCACAAGGCTATTAATTTATGCCGGTAAATTGATAGCTCACGGTATTAAACCCAGGAGAGCTTGCCAAGTCGCGGTAAACTGGGCAGTAACAGATGATGCCTCAGTGCAACAAAGTATAGAAGAATTAATCTCATCTATATTTGAATAATGATAGCCTGCAGTCATCCGGCCTCTTAAATAGAAAATGCCTAACAATGAGTCTAAGTAAATGGCAGCATCAGCCCTAAATATAATAAAACGTATTCTGTTGGAAAATCCGAAAGAAGCCATATCTGACACTTCATTAACTCCTGCAGGAGTGATGCTTCTAATCTATGAGAAAAAGGGAGAGTACTGTATTCTCTTGAATAAGAGGACTAACATAGTCGACCACCATAAAGGCGAGATTTCTTTTCCTGGTGGGCGTATGGACCCTGAAGATACTACTCTAATGGAAACAGCTTTCAGAGAAACTTATGAGGAGATGGGTATTTCACCCAAGGATGTCACCATTTTAGGTGAGTTGGACGATGTTGCAACCAACTCAAGATACTTGATTAGTACATTTGTGGGAACCATACCATTCCCATATCCATTCAAACCAAGCAAACTTGAGGTTGCAGAGATTCTAGAAGTACCAGTAACAGTTTTTATGAATGGTAATTATAGCCCCATAAGGGATCGAATTGTAAACAAACCTGTAACAAAATTCCCATCATACTCATATGGAGAACATGTGGTTTTTGGAGCAACAGCAAGGATTTTAAGCCGTTTCGTAAGTTTGCTGGAAACTGATCAGGACGAGGAGGCTCCGTGGAAGAAAAACATGACGTAATAAAAAAACGTATTCTAAACGAACTCGAGAGATTTCCACATTCGGTATCGGACGAATTTAACGCAGCCTTTGACAGTCTGCCCACAGGATTAGATACGGAAAAAATATCTGACTGGTCAGATTTGGGCGTAGAGATAGCGCGACAGACGGTCAGATCTTGGGAAGCTGCCGCTCAATATTATAAAGTGAGCAATGAAGTTCTAGACTCTATGCCGTTTAATTATTTCACTCAGTGGGCCAATTCTGGGAGTAAGTTATGTGGTGAATCTCCAGCTTTGGCCGTGTCTTATTTCTCTGCTAGTCCTGGATCTATGGGTAAATTAAGATCTCGTCACATCGAAAGTTGGGCGAATTTGGGTAGGAGTCTATATAAGGGAACTAGGAAAACTAGCAAACTGGCCTGTAAATTTTTCGAAAGCTCTCACACGCTATTAGATTCTCTGAGTTTCCAAGAATTAGAACGCTTTGTTGTATTCCTAGATGCCCTATCTCATCGCTCATATGACCTGGCTTCTGAGTGTTTAACCTTGGGAGAAAAACTATTCCCACTTATAGGTGAAGATAAGTTAGCTTTTATATCCCTCGCCTCGACCCTAGTTGAAACGAGTTGGAGAGAAGTTAAAAGCTTTTTTGAGGCTGCCGCGAGGGCCTTACCTAGAGTAGAAATCTCACAGCGGCTACGGTTCCTGCAATTATCTGAATCTATGGTGAAAAAAGGAACTCTGAATATCCCTTCCACTATGATGGAAATGTCACAGGCGATGGATCAAATAGACGTAGAAGTCCACTCTCATGTCCTAACTCTATCCGAATCCCTATTAGACTTGTTGCCAAGTTCGGTACCTGAAATGGTTAAAGTGATGCCACAGGTCATGGAACGGGTTACCATGTCGCAAATGCAGAAATGGTTCGACGAAGGTGTACGTATACTAAACCAGAATAAGGACGGTGGCCTAGCCTACTTCAAATTGGAATCTGTGCATTCAGAGGAATTTCTCGAATCTATATCTTCCGGCGTTGAGTTCGACCGAATAAAGGACGTTATGGAGATGTATTGTAGAGCACTAGCCGGAGCAGAAGTTAAGCTATCTGCTTCACAAGAGTTGGTAGAGAAAAACATCGGCTGGGTATCAAACGAATCACCTTCAACGGAGGGTTCCACTGTTTACGTTCCGAACTTAGTAGACCGTTATTCAACAAAAATAGAGAATTTTTCCTGGTTTAAAGTAGTCTCCACCCACCAAGTAGGCCACCTTGAATTTGGCAGTTTCTTCTTTGAATTCAACACGAATTCAAGTCTGTTCGAAGATCTCAGACACGAATTAGAACGTAAAAGAATTGAAAAAATCGCAAATGTTACAGATTTCCCTGAAACTGACAGCAGCAGCGTGGAGCAAGCATGGATAAATGATATGCAGAGGTTCTTTAATCTATTTGATGATAGGAAACTTTGCTTAGATATCTTTACAGTAGTAGAGGATAGTCGTCTTGATGCCCGTGTAAAAGTAGAGTATCCAGGTATCAAGCGTTCATACTCTCAAGTCCAGTACGATGTATTACAGGGAAGACCAGATATCCAATCTCTGCCCGTTAGAGAAGCCCTTGTAGAATTCTTGGTCAGAATAAGCCTTCAGCAAAACAAAAACTTACCAGCTCCTTCGCAATACGTCGAAGAAGCAAAACAGATAAGTCGGATAATAAGACGCATTTTGGTCCCGGAAGCTAATATAGAAGACACGGCTGAGGCAACTCTTAGGATCTACGCTATTATCTCACAGATAGCAAACGAAGAAGTCCCACAGGAAGATTGGGAAGATGTCGATGCTGATGACGATCAAGAAGAATATGCAGATCCTGAGGGTATGGAACAATTACTAGAACAAATAGCTCAAGGTATGGATATTGAGATGAGGCCCACAGATGAAGACGAATATGAATCTTCTGAGGAAGTAGAATACAGAGGCGATTTTAAACCTGAATTAGCTCAACTCTTGCAGCAGTTACGTATGCAACAAGATAACAACGGTGAAGAAGGTGGAGAACCTATAACTCAAGAAATGCTTGAGGAACTACTGCAAAATAGCGCTGAATTAGAAATGGAAACTAAAGAAGGAGAGACCCAGAAATCTAGCGGGGAATACGCGAAAAACCTGATGAAGGAAACTGGAGCTGATCTTCCTCAGTCCTCAGACTCAGCTCAAGGACCGTTCGTTCACGTTGATGAAGACGGGGGAGAGCTGGATCCAGTTGAGCCGGAAACCTTTGTGTATGACGAATGGGATTTCCGAGCTGATGACTATAAGCCAAGATGGTGCATTGTCAAACAAAAGATGATGCCTGAGGGCGATCCTGCTTATTATGGTACAACGCTACACAGCTATGGATCGATCGTTTCTCAAATTAGACGCCAATTCGAGATGCTCGTACCAGAAATGTTTCGTAAAGTGCGGAAATTAGAAGACGGAGAAGAAATAGATATAGATGATTTAATAGAGTATGTTGTCGATAGAAAGACAGGATCCAGTCCTAGCGACAAATTTTATTGGCGGAGAAATAAAGTACAACGTGACGTCGCCGTAGCTTTTCTTCTAGACACGAGTGCATCAACCGCAGAAGCGATTGATGACACTAGAAAGGCTCAAGATGACTGGAATGCACCTGACGACCCTGTTGAGTATATGGTCTGGCTTCGTACTCGTAGAGGGGAAGCTATGCGTCGTTCCTACAAACGAATAATAGATGTTGAAAAAGAGGCTTGCGTATTACTTATAAATGCGTTAGAAGCCATAGGAGATGTTTACGGCATTTATGGTTTCTCAGGATATGGTCGTGAGAATGTTGAATTTTATACAATCAAAGATCTAGATGAGAATTTCACTGACAAAGTTAAGAAGCGTATAGATCGTATAGCTCCATTGCACGCCACGAGAATGGGTCCTGCAATTAGGCACGCCACTGCAAAGTTAGCAAAACAAGACGCCAGAACTAAATTGCTTTTTCTTATAAGCGATGGAAGACCTCAAGACAGAGGGTATAGCAGGGAGGGTGTCGAAAAGGAATACGCTGTACATGATACAAAGATGGCTTTGGATGAAGCTAGGGGTAAGGATATCAATGCCTTCTGTCTAACCGTAGACAAAAATGGCCATGACTATCTCAAGACCATGACCCATGATCTGGGATACGAGGTCATAGAGAACATATACGACTTGCCTACAAGAATGCTTTACCTATATCAAAAACTAACGATGTGAATCTCTATTTCTAGAAGCGTTAATGTGTCAGTGGGGTCAATTACTAGGCGTCCGTAACCGGCATCACATTGCTAGAAAAATGTTCCATGATTTTCACGCATTCGACGACTTCCTTTGCACGAAAGTCGTAGGTCAATTGATGAATTCCTAATTCTTTGCAATGAAGGACATCCATAATAATGTCTTGAGTTGTTCCAGTAATTGTTGCATTTGACCTAATTTTATTACTTTCACTAATACCGATATCGGTGAAATGGAGTGTCCTCTTTAATGAAACAATTATATCGTCGGGATTACGTCCGATAGTTCTAGCTTCTTTATGAAGATAACTGAGATAGGCATTTACATATTCAGGAGATTGACGCGAAGGATGCCAAGCATCACCGTATTTAACCGTCCTTCTGATAGCTCTTTTACTGTGTCCGCCTACCCAGATCGGAATGTGTGGTTTTTGGATTGGTTTGGGCTGACTTTGAATATCCTTAAATTTGAAAAATTTGCCATGATATTCTGGATATTCATCTGACCAAATACTTTTCATAACTTCCAGACATTCATCACTCATGGCTCCGCGCTCTTTAAATGGTATACCTAACAGATCAAATTCTTCCTGTAGCCATCCAACTCCTACACCACAAATTACCCGTCCTTTAGTTAATACATCCTTCAGGCAAACATCTTTGCCTGAAGGATGGGGTTACGATAAGGCAAAATAATCACTGTACGACCAATACGTATGTTGGATGTACAACTACCAATAAAACTCAATAAAGTGATCGCTTCAAGGAACGACGCATTATCTTGACCTGGAAACGACCCATCTTCCGTGTAAGGATATTGTTTATCAACATTGACTGGTAAAACTATATGATCACCTGTCCATACGGATTCAAATCCGTAGTGTTCAGCCATTTGCGCGAACCAACATAGTTTTTCGCCATTTAAGACATCTGGTAATGTGACTCCAAATTGCATGGTCTTCACCTTCTCAAGGTTTGAATAGCCACCACCTAATCAGATTTATACAGGATTAAACTACGTCCCTGTCAAACTAGTAAGTCTTGGCATAACTTTTTCCACCAACAAACGCATACACTTGTGCCAGGATTCATTTTCTTCACTATGATCAACCACCATAGGAAGTAATACTCCAAATCCGCCAGAAATTTCATATAGTTCCTTTATCTTCTTTGTCACTGTATCAGGAGAACCGACCAACCAAAGATGATCGGTAAGATACTCCACTGTAACAGACTCATTTGGAAGACTTTCATCATGTTTCATAACATTAACTAAAGGGTTAGGTCCGTAGGTGAAAAGTGGTAGAAGATATTCCCGCCAGGTCCTACCAAGCATTCCATTCAGAACCTGATCCCTTGCTTCTTCATCCGAATCAGCTATCCACAAATCTCTGACTATTCTCCATTCTTTACGTGAAGGCGGGCGCCTCCCGGCTCTATTTGCTCCTTCTTCGACTGCGTCCCAGTGACTAGATAGATATTTAGGATTAAGACCAAGACTCATAGGAATGAATCCTCTTTCACCCGCCATCTTCAACGTCTCGGACCCGGGACTCGACGAAGCAACTCCAATAGGGGGATGAGGAGATTGAAATGGTTTCATGAATAGTCTTAATGTGGCATATTCATAGTCTTCTGGATCTGGCATTGAGACTTTCCAAAATTTACCGTTATAGTCAAAAGATCCTTCGCTTTCCCAAAGTTTGAGAATAATATCTAATGACTCACGAGTCATTTCCCTGTGTTCGTTTATCTCGGTATCCACGTTGAATAATGCCATATCTGTTGGGAAACCTCCCGCACCTATGCCAAACATATAACGCCCCTGAGCTATATGGTCAATATAAGCAACTCTATGGGCCAACTCGACCGGATGATGAAAAGGTAAGAGATGTGAACCTGGTCCCAATCTTATGTTTTTAGTACGAGCGAGAGCCTGTGCAACTAGTATGTCCGGGCTAGGAACCGGTTCCCAAGGAGCCGTAAAATGCTCTCCGATCCATGCCTCCGAATAGCCTAACTTGTCTGCCAGTTCTATAGTTTCCAAATCCCATTGATGAGCCTCATAAGTTGATCTTTCGGGGGGGTGTGACGGCATTAAAAATAATCCTGCTTCCATTCCTCCTCCTACGTTTTTATAGTATTTATTCTAGAATTATAGGGCATTTAAAGGTAGATATATTGACTAATATATAAGGAATTAAGTCCTGCATCGGGGGATTATAGCTTCAATATACTAACATATTGATTAATTATCAATATGACACTTTATTTAATTGTTTCCACTAATGAAATAAACCTATTAAAAATAGCTGTTTGAATACAAGCTCAACCCATTAAGGACCTTGATCGGTAATCATTCTTTATTCCAAGAACCAGTATTAGGAAATTTCCAAGCGATCTAATATAATGGACCTTGTAAAGATCAACCTAACTAATCGCCCTCAAGGAGACGAATAATGTGGAATCAGAAACGAACAGACACAGATGAAGGACTAACAGCTGAACTAATCAATATTCGAGGTCATAACGGAGACAATATTCACGCATACTTGAGCAAACCGAATGGTACAGGACCGTATCCTGGTATCGTATTAGTCCACCATCTTCCAGGTTGGGATGAGTTTTACAGAGAGACGGCTCGTCGATTTTCAGACCATGGATACATGGTAATTAGTCCAGATTTATATGAACGTTTCGGTCATGGTTCTCCCGACGACGTAGCAGCCAAGGCCAAAAGTGAAGGGGGAGCCTCAGACAATCAAGTAATAGGTGACTGTGAATCAGCCATGAACTACTTAAAAGATCTCCCTTATAGTAATGGCAAAGTTGGAATTATAGGAACCTGTTCTGGAGGACGTCATACATACTTAGTAGCCTGTAAAACGACAGGTTTCGACGCAGCCGTAGATTGCTGGGGAGGAAATGTAATCATGCCTAAGGAGCGTTTAACATCGCAACAGCCAGTGGCACCTATAGAATTCACCGAAACTTTATCCTGTCCATTACTGGGACTGTTCGGAAATGACGATCAAAGTCCGCCTCCCTTAGAAGTAAATCAGCAAGAAAATGAGTTGAAACGGTACAACAAAACTTATGAATTCCACCGATATGACGACGCGGGCCATGGGTTTTGGTATTACCACACCCATATGTACAGACAAGAACAAGCTATGGACGCATGGAGTAAAACTTTCGACTTCTTCGGTCGACATTTATTATAAGATTTAACGTGATAATGAGGTAGAGATATGTGTACCATGATTGTAGAAAAGACAGATGTTACAGGCAGTGGTAAAGGATCATCAGGATGGTTTAAGGTCAATCAAGCGACCGTCTCATTTGACCATCCCTATTTTTCGCCTTTTGACCATGCTCTGAATATCGATTTTGTTAACGAATCTATTGGGATAGATGCGAGAGTAGCCGTCGAATTAACAGCAGATTCCGCTCGCAAGTTAATTAAGGCCATTGAAGAAGCATTGTCCCGTGGAGAATCTGAAGTTGGCTTAAGCTGAAGATAAACGCTACGAGAAATAAAACTCAGGGGCTATTTTCAAGCATTGATAAGTGTATAGTAAGAGCATTACCTGTCCGGAAAGCATCTCTTTACTCTATTAAGTTACCATACAGGTTGAGGAATTCTAACATGATTTGAGTGACCGTCCTTTGCCTAATTCTGAGTTGATTCGGGGAGTAATTAACGCATACTGAAGTTGTATGATCTGCAGAAGAAAAGCCAACGTAAAGGCTTCCAGTCCTTGTTG
>CAYSLK010000145.1:0-4050 GCA_964431885.1 uncultured Dehalococcoidia bacterium
CATCGACCTCTAGTTCAATATTTAAATCGCGCTTGTCAATAATTCTCCTCGCCTGTTTTATCTTATTGATCATAGTAGGAATGAAAGTCTGTCCACCAAAACCTGGATTAACTGTCATTACGAGTATTTGGTCAAGATCAGGTAATAGATCTTCTATCGCATTTATTGGAGTAGAAGGATTAAGTGCAATTCCTGCACGAACACCTGCATTTTTAATTTGGTAAATGATTCTGTGCAGGTGTGGTGATGCTTCTGCGTGTACCGTAATTATATTGGACCCATACTTAATAAAGTCGTCAATTAAGGTTTCTGGATGTTCTGTCATCATGTGGATGTCTAGTGGTAAGGATGTCCATGACCGTATATGCTTGACTATAAGCGAGCCCATAGTTAAATTTGGTACAAAATGCCCGTCCATGATATCTACATGTATATAGTCGGCGCCCGCTAAAGTTGCCTCTTCAACTTGTTCACCCAGTCGTCCAAAATCTGCTGATAAGATTGATGGGGCCAATTTAATGCAGGTGTCATTATTCATCTGGTTCACCCAGAAAAGACTTTGCTTCTTTTATAGAGTTATTTACTCGATAATATGAGGTTCCCCCATAAACATTTCGTGCGTCAATGGAGGATTTGGCGGTGATGTCTAGGACATCATTTTCGAACAGATCAGAAAACTTTTTGTAACAACCCAACGGTAACTCATCGATATTTTTGTTTTCACCGACGGCATATTCTGAGAGACGGTTTACCACACCATGAGCTTGTCTGAATGGCATGCCTTTAAGGACCAGATAATCCGCTATATCGGTGGCCAATATATTATTTTGGCTAGAAGCCTCTCGTAGTTTTTCGTGGTTAACTTCAATGCTAGATAACATACCGGTGAAGATATTCAACGTGTCTAGCAGTGTGTCGAATGTATCAAATGATGATTCCTTATCTTCCTGTAAATCCCTATTGTAGGTTAGTGGTAAACCTTTCATAAGGGTAAAAAGCCCCATTAAATTGCCGTATACTCTCCCCGTCTTGCCTCTGGCGATTTCGGCGAAGTCAGGATTCCGTTTCTGAGGCATTATGCTACTACCGGTGGTATATGGGTCGCCGATGCGAATAAAGTCAAATTCAGATGAGGACCATATGATCAGTTCTTCCGATAAGCGCGATAAATGCATCATACATATAGAGGCCGATGATTGGAATTCGAGTAAGAAATCTCTGTCGGATATGGCATCCATACTATTCACAGAAATTTTACCGAAGCCCAATTGTTCTGCTACTAGCCTTCTATCTATATTGTACGGAACTCCTGCCAACGCACCACTACCGAGTGGTAGTACATCAGCACTTAGTTTCACTAATTCAAAGCGTTGGAAGTCTCTTTTTAACATCTCAAAATACGCTAACATATGGTGTGCGAAGAGGACAGGCTGGGCACGTTGTAAGTGAGTATATCCCGGCATAGGTACTTCAACATTCTCTTCTGCAAGCTTAACCAGCGCTCTTGATAATTCCTGAATAGATTTTAATATATTGTTAACAGCGTCCTTTATGAAAAGGCGCATGTCGGTAGCAACTTGATCATTACGAGATCGGGCAGTATGCAATTTGCCTGCTACGTCCCCTATTTTCTCAAACAAACGTTTTTCGATGTTCATATGAATATCTTCTAGTTCCTCACGCCAGGGAAATTTCCCAATCGCTATCTCGTTTTCAATACTGGCTAGTCCTTGTACGATAGACTCAGCTTCAGTCTTAGATATAATCCCCTGGGTGGATAGCATACGAGCATGAGCAATAGACCCGGCGATATCTTGCGTGTACAATCGCCTATCAAATTGAATTGAAACGGTATATTTGGATGTATATTTACTCATAGTCTTTCGCATCACGTTTTGGAACTAAGAATCGTCGCCTTAGAATTATCACTTCCTCATGTTTTTGATTAAAGCCTCTGCTTTCAATATATACTATACCCCTGTCAGTCTTTGTTGTAGATGGTCTCACTTCTAGTATCGTACTCTCGGCGTATATAGTGTCCCCATGAAACACCGGCGCCTTGTGGGTGATTTTCTCATATTCTAAATTAGCTATTGCTTGCCCGGATGTGTCTCTAACACTCATGCCTACAACCAAGCTCAGTATTAAGGCTCCATTGACTAGGATTTTCGCGTGCTGATGTTGTGACATATAGTTTTCGTCTGTGTGAAGAGGGTTTTGGTTCATTGTCAGTAGCGAAAAGAGATGATTATCCATCTCAGTAATTGTTTTACCTGGCCAGTGCTTGAATACATCACCGGTCTTAAAATCTTCTAAATAACCACCAAATTGATTTCTTGCTTCGTGAATCATCTTCCTACCTTCATGTCAAACATGTCAAATTTTGAGTGGTAACAAATTGGTTACTTCTAGATCCATAAGTGCTGCGGTAGTTCTTTCGAAAACGAGACTGATAACAGATGAACCTCGTTCACTAGTGAAATCAAGATGCGCTCCGGCTGGGACTATTCGTTGGACAAGCTGAAGCATCGACAACCTATAGTCAAATACACATTTCTTAAATGTGTATTGTGTTACTCCGTTTTCTATAAGCGTTTCGTGGTAATCTTTTAACAGTTTCATTTCAGTCATCCTACGTTTTGCTGGATTCATACAGTACATCATAAACCACGCTACGTCACTTACTCCACGACCAATAGTAGCAAACTGCCAGTCTATAACGATAATCTCCATACCCTTCTTTGTGGTTTCATCTGTGAAAAACATGTTGTCTAATCTAAAGTCACCATGGGTTAAGGTTTTTGGTGCTTTACCAAGTTCGAGCCGTATTGCTGCAACTTGTTTCTTTGATTGATTTACAATATTTATAAACGATTCAGGTATGTTTCCGGCCAGATTGTTTTGGCAAAGGTCCCATAAATTGTGGAAAGACTCCTGTTCCTTACACGGCTGTCTGGATAAATCCTGCATCCAGTCCATGTTTTCTAGCTTTGAGTCGTTCCACCACAGTGAATGAAACCTTGCTATGTTTTTAATGGCGAGCTGCGCTTGCCCATCTGAACAGCCCTTTAGAACATCACCTCTTTTAGCATAATTTATGTCCTCAAGAAGTAAAACATGATTATTTTCATTTCTGTCGCTAGCACTATAATACACTTGAGGTATAGTCAAAGAGCAGCAGTTGCTTAACTCTTGGTAAAATCTTATTTCCCTTTCGTATGCCCCGCTTTGGTTTAGATTGCGACGTGTGGAGACATCGGGCGAAGGAAATTTAGCTACTAAAGAAGGAAGATCTTTGAAAGTTAAGGGTTCGTACAGTAAGTGTAACCGTACCACTTCCCCTACGAACCCGCCAGATGATCCAAAAGACTCTAATTCAAATGAAGTCACTCTAGCGTTATTAATGATGTTATTTTTAGTCAGTACATTGGTTAACCATTCAGGAGTTATATCATCAGGACTTGAAGGGATGCCCCTCTCCGGCATTAGAGTTTGGATCATACAGATAAATCCTCCTAACGTTTAAAGTTAGGGAATTGTTTAATGCCCATGGTTCTCGCTGGAACTCCTAATATCTTCAGCAAACCTTCGGCGTCGATATGGTTATAGGATCCCACTGATTCCATGGAAGAGTCCTCTGTGAATAAGGAATGTGGCATCATAGTTGAGGTATCGTCTGCCGTTTCGAAATATATTTGACCCTTGTAAAGCCTTACGGTTATTGTACCGCTGGCCATACGTATGATTGGTTTCAAAGCCTCTAGACAAGATGTGGTTGCTAAGTCCAGCCAGTATCCTTCATAGATTTGTACACTGAGAGCCCTGGATAGCGTTTCATAAAACTCTCTGGCTCTACGATCTAATATAAACTGAAGCAGAAACTCAAATGTCTTACCCAGCAGCTCCATGCCCGGTGCTTCATATATTCCTCTGGATTTTGTTCCTACGAATCTGTTTTCCACTACGTGTGTGCCTATACCAACCTCGTGTTTTCCAGCAATTGAATTAGATTGAGTGTAGATATCTTCAAGTTCGTATCTTTCTCCGTTA
>CAYSLK010000146.1:0-5510 GCA_964431885.1 uncultured Dehalococcoidia bacterium
TTCCCTACTGAATATGGTTGGTATATATTCCTGCTTTGTTTTATTGGGATTTTCGGTTACGAATTCAATTTTCAAGAAGATGGCATTAAGATCTTCGGTTGCAAATTCCAATTCTGCCGTACCCTGATAGGTCTTTAACGCACCCATAATTGATTTGGATTTGGCCTTGATTTCATTGGGTGTCGGTATTTGAGAGGCAAGGTCTCCCTTAGCAATGTGTAGCGAATTCAATACCGTTGCAAATTGAGGCAGCTTTTCGTCGAGGCGATCAGGATTAGCAGTTAAAAGGATAAGTAAAACTTTTGGAGATTCAGTCCAAATTGGAATGAAGTAATATATTTGAAACGGTCTTTCATTATGTATAGATCCGGAACTGACAAGCGCATCTACCACTGGTTCTTTCATGGAAGACCCTGGAATGTTTAAAGATCTCAATCCTCTCATGCGTTCAACATAAGCTGGATCTTGAGACAGTATGGAATCGGCGAGTTCAGATATATTACTGGGGTGTTCGTCGAATACTTCTATAAGGATATCTGCGTCCCTTCCTAAGAATTGGTCATGATCGCTGGCACTTCTACGTTCCCAATCACGAGGTAAATGGATTCTAAGTGAATCCTTTTCATAATAAATCTCTTTATATTTAGCTATATAGCCAGAAGGGATGGAGTCAGAGACTGACGTATTGTAAACATAGTTGATGATGGCTTTCACGGTGTCAATTGATTCGACTTCTGCACTAATGTCGCGAGGGAAATCTCTGGTTAATCCTGACTGACTGTCGAACCCAGTAATGGACGAATTTAGAGATGAGACTGTTGGCGTAGGAGTTTCAGGCACTGAAGTACTCGTTGGGGTAGGAGTACTGGTGGGAACAGGCGTAGGAGTACTGGCGGGAACAGGAGTAGGATCAGGTTGTGTGGATACCTGTGTGTCGCCACTACTACATCCGATCATTATTAGAATAGCGAATATGCTGATTAAACACACAGATTTTATTTTCATTGGTGGATTTCTCTTTCAGGTTATTTGAGTGCTTATCATGGTCTGCAGTTTCAATTCTTTTGGACTGGTATATGAGAATTAGGCATGTCTAAAATGATCTGGTAGTGCGAGACTACAATACACCCGGGTTGTAGTCAACATGTTTGTCATAGGATGCTGTTTTGGTTCGTTTATTTAACCTGATACTCCTTTACCCTTGTCTGGAATCCTATTAGGGTTAATTTATGCCCATAATCAAGGTTGATAACATTTCCAAATCCTACGGCGATTTCCAAGCCCTAAAGGACATTTCTTTTGAAGTAGAGGAAGGGGAAGTGTTTGGTTTCCTGGGTCCAAATGGAGCAGGTAAAACCACTACCATTAATATACTTTGTACACTCATCCGCCCAACTTCAGGGAAAGCTTCTGTGGCTGGCTATGACTTGATTAAAAACATGAATCAAGTTAGGAGATCTATAGGGTTAGTTTTCCAGGAAACTACGTTGGATGACTATCTGACCGCTGAGCAAAACATTTTGTTCCACGCTTTGGCTTATGGTGTAAAGGCGGATTTAAGAAGACATAGGACCAAAGAATTGCTAACTCTTATGGAACTTTGGGATAGGCGCAAAGATAAAATCCGTACGTACTCAGGGGGTATGAAACGTCGACTAGAGATAGTACGGGGTCTTGTACATTTGCCCAAGATATTGTTTTTGGATGAACCAACGCTTGGTTTAGATCCGCAAACCCGCAACAGAATATGGGAATACATCCTGGATTTACGTGAAAAGCAAGGGTTGACTATATTTCTGACCACTCATTACATGGACGAGGCAGAACATAGCGATCGAATAGCTGTGATTGACCACGGCCAGATTGTGGCACTAGATACCCCGGATACACTAAAAACTGAAGTCAGTGGTGATTTGGTGACAATAACATCAGACAATAACGATCTTGTGGAAAATGAGTTGCACGAAAAATACTCTCTTCAGGCAGAAAATAGAAATGGAATATTAAGCGTTAGAGTCCAAAAAGGCGAAGAATTTATTGTCAAGTTCGTGCAGGGATTTAATGGCAAATTGCTTAGCATAGGCTTGAGACGGCCGACTCTGGAAGACGTGTTTCTTAATGTCACCGGTCGCGAAATTCGTGATGAGAAGATCGATGAACACGCTTTGATTAGACAAGGCATGCGCGGGAGGTTCCACTAAGTGCTTACTGAAATATATCGAGCCATTTGGGTAGTTGCATTTAGGGAACTGTTGCGTTTTATTGCCGATAGATCAAGGATGGTTTCATCACTTATGTTCCCTTTGATGTTTCTGGTCGTGTTTGGTTTTGGATTTAGTCAAATAGTTGGTCCTCTTTCTGGAGGAGTTGATTTCATACAGTTCATATATCCGGGAATTCTGGCAATGACCGTCGTCACAACGTCACTACTATCAGGGACTTCAGTGGTAGTTGATAGAGAATACGGATTTTTAAAGGAAATTCTTGTCGCCCCTCTGAGTCGAATAGGTATCATATTAGGCAAAGCACTGGGCGGATCGTTCACAGCTCTTATTCAGGCAGCGATAATGTTAATACTGGCACCACTATTGGGTATTACTGTTACGGCTCTAACGATTGTTAAATTGTTCCCTACCCTATTGGTTTTATCCCTGTCGTTATCTGGCTTAGGCATATTGCTTGCAACAAGAATGCGTTCGCAACAAGGGTTTCAGTTCCTGCTTCAGCTTATGGTGTTCCCATTGATATTTCTGGCCGGTGTTTTCTTTCCCGTGGAAGGTGTCCCAGGCTGGCTTCAAATTGTAGCTAAGGTGAATCCTTTGACCTATGGAGTTGATGCTATCAGACAGATATTTCTTGGGTCACATGTAATGGCTGAAACTACAGGAGTTTCCGTTTCAGAAGGCATATCTACAAGTATCATACTCTTCGATCACAGTATGAGTGTACTTGATGATGTCATAGTAATAGCAATTATTGGGTCTCTATTACTAATAGCAGGAGTATGGTCCTTCGCTAGAACAGAGGTTTGATATACTGGACCTCTGTTCTATATGAGCAAACAAAAAGGTTTAGGGTGAAATCGGGATGAATTTAGATGGTCAAGTAGCGATTATAACTGGTGGCGGGGGTGTAATCGGGAAGGGAATTGCGGACATATTAGCTCAAAGTGGAGCAATAGTGGTGCTGGCTGATGTGGAAATGGCAACAGCTGAGAGAGCAGCACAGGATATTGAACAAAAAGGAGTAGATTCATTACCGTTAAGATTAGTTGTCACGGAAAAACTCTCCATACGGACGGCGGTTGAAACAGTTTTAGAAAGGTACGGGAGAATTAATATATTAGTTAATAATGCAGGTGCTTTTACAGCCCCGGGTTGGGAAAGTCGCTTTGCTCTTAGTGAAGTGGATTGGGAGTGGACTTTTAAAGTCAATTTGAAAGGTGTTGCGGACATGTCTGAATCAGTGCTCCCTTTTATGAAACAGCAACGCGAAGGGAAAATCATTAACGTAGCATCTACAGGAGGAAGAATGGGAGGCGTAGATAATCCAGCTTATTTATCTTCGAAAGCAGGAGTTATCAATTTTACCCAATCATTGGCTTTACAGTTAGCCCCGTTTAACATTAATGTCAATGCAATTTGCCCAGGAGCTATATGGAGTGGCATGTCAGATCCAGCGAATCATTTACGCAAGCATGTGATCGAAGAATTAAAAGGACTGTCCCCCAGGCAAATGTACGATCATTATGTTGAAGAAATCCCTCTACAAAGAGGACAGACAGCCGAAGATATAGGTTACCTGACGGCTTTCCTAGCCTCTGAGCATTCTAAGAATATAACAGGCCAATCTATTAATGTGGACGGTGGTAAACGTATGAACTGATTTCACCATGAGTAGCCAGTTTCCTATGATGTATGGAGTTAAAGGAGGGTTTTTAATATGAGTGTTATGACAGTTACGGGACCAGTTGAAGTAGAAACGTTGGGAGTCACTACAATTCATGAACATCTGTATTTTGATGGTTCGTGGATTTATAGCCCTTCTGACGATCCGGATACCAGGAAAATGGCTGAGAGTCCACTTAATATGAGCACACTTGGCTGGGCACGTAAAGTAGGTTACGGTCACCTGGATAATTCGCATAGACTGGATTTAAATGAGGCCATTGAAGAGATAGCTCGCTTTAAATTAGCGGGTGGTCACACGGTTGTGGATCAGACCCCGCCCGCTTTGGGACGTGATCCTGTCGCTCTACGTAAGATTGCTGAAGCCACGGGGCTGAATATAATTATGGGGGGTGGCTACTATGAAGAAAGACGCCATCCAGACTATCTTAAGGATCGCACTGTTGATGATATTACGAAGGAACTTGTTCGTGAAATAACGATAGGAGCAGGTGATACTGGTGTTCGAATGGGAATCATTGGCGAAATCGGTACCGGACACCTCTTCACTCCTGCCGAAGAAAAGGTTCTTAGAGGTGCTGCTATAGCCCAGGCTAGCACCGGTATTCCACTTTCAATCCACCATAATATATGGGGTCGTCATGGCCCAAGAGTATTGGAAATTGCAAAAGAAGAGGGCGCCGATTTAAGTCATACAGTCCTTTGCCATAATGACCTGGATGCAAGGTGTGATCCTTCTTATTATGAAGCAGTAGCTAGTACAGGTGCTTATTTAGGATTCGACACTTTTGGACAGACAGATGTTTATCATTACTCTGATCACCAGAAACCTGGACGGGTCTATCCTACAGATTATGAGAGAGCAGAAAACGTTGCTAAGGTCGTCGAAGCAGGATATTTAGAGCAGGTTGTGTTAGCAATGGACCTTTTGACTAAGGTTCAGCTTAGACGATACGGAGGGTTTGGTTACGACCACCTGTTAGATGGTGTACTGCCCTTACTCACTGCTGTTGGATTAACGGATGAACAGATAAAGGTCATACTAATAGATAATCCAGCAAGGCTTCTTGATAAGCCGGATTAACCCCTCATCTGAATTATTCAGGTTCGTTTTACATCGTAAGTGACAGCAATCATCAGGTGATTTCAGCCCTATTTCTGTAACTTGAAACAGACCGGAAAGATTTCCAGTTTTTCCGGTCCAGGATGCTGTGGAAATTCTCTATCCTCAATTCTGTGGCACCAGGCCATTCATCTTCGTTAACATTCACGTGAAAGACTTTTCCGTGGTTTTGGTGGAAAGGGAGATAAGATTTAAGCCAACGGTGTCTGTTTTGTCTCGCCGCCCCTATAAGAACTATGTTCCTAGGGTAAAATCTCCGCTCCATCTTAGCCAAAGTTTCGGCCCTTCACGGTATATTAACCATCTTTCTCCCCTCAATATTGAAAAGAATCAGAACAATCTGGGTTCCTTGAATTCTTCAGATGGGGCTAACGATCACGATCCTCTAGTATCTTTGTATATTCGTCTATAGGCAAGATTTTCAGTTTTTCAGATCCAGACTTTAGAAGGAACTCCTCCCATTTTACATAGAACTCTTC
>CAYSLK010000147.1:0-3037 GCA_964431885.1 uncultured Dehalococcoidia bacterium
AAACTTTGTCCGCGATTGATGTAAAAACAATTGGTATAGATAATGATTATTGGAGCGTATATCGTGGAAATTTATTTCGGACAGGTACATATAATTCATCCTATACTGGTTCCTGTGGAGACCCTTACCTAGGAGATTTAAATTGTGATGGAAATATTGATATTATTGATATTGTTAATATTGTAAATATAATTCTAGAACTAAGTGATCCAGATGCATTTGAATTGTGGTCTGCAGATTATAATATGGATGGGAATGTAGATCTTTTTGATATTATATCTGTTATAAATTATATTCTAACTGAATAATAAATTAATTATTATATAGTTTAATTATTCTTTTTGGGACTGGAATTGTTATTTGTTTTGTGTAATCATAACAAACACATATAATTATTGCTTTTGCTGCAGGCTCTAAATCGTTATTAACAAATATCTCTGACATAATATCAAAACTTTTATTACCTAATCTTGATATTTTACTTCCTATCTTAAGATTTGATGGATGTTTGATTTGTTTTAAATAGTCAAGTTTTATGGAAGCCATAATGAATGGTACATCTTTAAATTCTAATTTTTTAAATAAATCTATTCTTGCAGATTCTAAATAAGTTAAAAATACTGAATTATTAATATGACCCATTGAATCCATATCATTCCAACGAGTTTCCATTTCAAAAATTTTATGAAATTTGGAATGATTATCCTGAACTATTGACATTAAATGGAGATTCTTCTAGGGTATGAAAATTTTGTTTGTTTAATTATTTATTTTATTGGTTATTCTTGCCAGGTATAAATTGAACAGGTGAAGGAAGTTGCCATTGAAATTCTATTATCTCATCATCTGGCTCTATATGTATTTTTAGCCAATATCCCTTTTGTATATTCCAATACTGCATACTACCTACCCAATTTTGGGAACTTACTTGGGATGCTGCAATTCCTTCTCCAATAATTCCTACAAAATATTCTTCTATTTCATCAGGTATAGCTTCTGATATACCCGTATTATTTTCACCAATAAATGAGATAAGATTTGCACCATCATGTATAGAAAATATAGTATTTTGGTCTGTAGGATATGCTTGAGTTATTGTATAAGGAACATAGGTATCTTGAGCTGCATTACCCAATATTACCCAATATCCTTTTGTTGGTAAGATATTTGATAGACTTCCAACCCAATTTCCATTTCCAAGATGGCTTGCAGCAACACCCTCTCCTATAACACCCGTAATATATTCTTCGAGACTTTCAAACATATTTTCGATATCATTATTTTCTGGGAGTCCTCTAAAACTAATCAAATTATTTCCATCATGCAATTCATAGCTATAGGTTTCATATGCTGTAGCAGTAATAGGGTTTGACAATTCTGATTCGTGATTGTAATTATCAAAAGCAGAAATACAAAAAGTACCATCATTTACATTCTCCACAGAGTAATATAGATTCTCTGTGGTATCGATAAATATCCATTCTTCTATGCCTTCCTGTTGATAATAGATATTGAATCCCGCAATAGCACTTTCTATTATTGATTCAAATGTCCAGGTAAGTTCTACAGTTGTTTCAGTACTTAATGCAGCTAGATTAGTAATACCTGGAGTAAATATTTGTTCAAGACAATCTAGGTCAGAATTTGGGGAATGCCCAGTAATACCTTCGGAACAAGTGTTACAATCATCGTAAAATGCATCACTATAATTTCCATCTACATCAAAACAAACACCATCACAAGCTGGTCCCATCTCCCATTCATAATTTTCATCAACACATACAAAGCTATCATAATAATAATCACCTTCGCAATCGAATTCAGTTCCACCTGGCATAGAGTCATCATTCCAATAATTTCCACCATTTTCTGGGCAAATTAAGCAATCGTCTATTTCATTTTCAATTAAACCTGTATTACCACCAACACATATGCTACAATCATCAATTATTGCATCACCTGAATCACCGCCCTCCCAAGCTGGTGTATATGATTTACATTCGCCATGGCAATCGGCATCATCTCCAACTATATCAATAATACCGTCTCCATTAAAGTCACCAAATTCTATGTTTGGAATTAATCCTGTTGTTCCACCAGCACAAATACCACAAGCATCAATATCGGCAGTTCCAAAGCAAACATCTTGACAATCTTTATTTTCATCATACCCATCACATACACCACAATCATCTATATAAATTGAAGTACAATATTTTTCATCATTAATATCTATATCATTAGTAACCCATTTAGCTGTCCAATCTGAGCAAAATAATTCACCAGGTTCCATATCTTCACAAGATATTCCTACAAGTTCTACACATTCTTCTTCAGAAATTAGTTCATTATAATTACATTGATGTAATGATGGATCAGAATCATAATTGAAATTTTCCCAAGCATCACAATTAGGATAATTTTCATCTAGGATAATTATACATTCACCAGGTTCTATACCGGAACAAAATTCTTGAGGGCAAACTTCTGATTCAGGTGCTGATTCACATGACCCTAATTCATCTTCATCATTATCATAAAAATAAGTAACTGTCCCAAATTCAGCACATTGTCCTATTACAATTGAAACATTAGGTAATGAAGATGATAATGTGCCCAGAGGGATAATTTTAGTGGAATGTAGAATCATATCCAATGGTGGTTGACCTTCAATATGCATAAAAATATTATAGTCAATTCCATCCATATTAAGAGAATCAACATTCCAAGATAGAAGTATATCACCATCAATTCCTTGTGTATTACCATATATATCCCATTTAACAATTTCATCAGGAGTATGCCAAGCTCTCTTATCAACAGAAAAGAAGATACCATCAGGGCAGCATTCATATCCATTAATATCTACTGCACCCAACCATTCTAAATGTCTGAACTTAATATTAGTGTGGTCATCAAAAGGAGCAGGAATATCATATTCATCTTCACCCTGCCTCCATCCATCAGTTCCACCTTCTTCAAATTGCCAACTATCATCTATATTCGTATAGATTTCACCTAGGTCATAAAAACCATT
>CAYSLK010000148.1:0-4641 GCA_964431885.1 uncultured Dehalococcoidia bacterium
AATGTTGGCAAACTAAAATGTTCGATTCTAAACCTAGGTTCTGATTTCGGTAATTCTCTAAGGGCCCGTTCAAATGAATTTAAAGCTTGATCAATACTCCAAGTCCCAAGACAGTGAATTGCTACTTGAAGACCTCTTCTATGGGCATTCATAACAAGGATATCTGCTTCTTCTTGGGAATAATACCTGCTGCCTACGTTCTCTTGATGACCGTGTCCATCAAAACGGATACTAGCAGGCTCCGGAAAGACAGGGTCCATAAACATCTTAATCGTTCCGCCCCTAAGCCTATCAGATACGTTACCATCTGGTATTTCACCTCGTGATGGTTTCTCCGGTGGTGCGAAAAACCCATCACCAGCCAACATCTGATGCATCAAGAGCGGTAGTTTTCCCTGGCTATCGGCATTTTGGTACATCTTAGATGCCAATGGCACTGTACAGGCATCCCCTATACTTGTGATACCGTAAGATAGGTGACGCATACTATTATGAAATACCAAATCATCTACACCGTCTTGATAAATATCTTGATATGCTTTAAATGACAGATCATAAAACGGGTCCATAGCAGTTTCCCACATCGTGCCATTAGGTTCACCCTTACTATCGATCCTGATTTCCCCATTTTTAGGCTGAGGGCTTCCTCGTCCAATACCTGCTAATTTTAGTGCCGCGCTATTGACATAGCATGCATGACAAGAACCATCCAGGATAACAACCGGATTATATGGCGACACTTCATCTAGTTCCCAACGGGTAATATTACGCGATTCATTTAGAAGGGATCCTCGAAAACCCCACCCCCATATAATACGTCCCTTAGGTGCAGTCCTAGCTGAAGCTGCAATTGCCTCTAATACACCTCTGATACTTGTATGTGGAGGAACTCTGCAATCAACTGATACAGGTTGAAAGGTTGTAAAACTAAAATGGTTATGCGGATCCACAAAACCGGGGACTACCGTACGTCCATGCAAATCAATATGTTTGGTGTTCGGGTTCGCCAGTTTTGACACTTCTTCATTAGCTCCGATTGCAGCTATACACTGTCCTTTGACAGCTATGCCTTCAAAATGGTGGCCAAGCTTATCCATTGTTAGAATATTCCCGCCAACTAATATCAAATCCATACGTAAGCCTCCTGATGTATGAATAGTAACTCGTATTTAATCCTTGACACAATGCTTGATGAAGGCCATATTATAGGAGAATTCCAATGGAAACGCCATCACAAACTTGGAGATTAAAGTGGGGAAAGATCTAGTACACCCGGACGCTTCTGCTATACACTTGTTCCCTGAATATGCTTCCCTTTATGCTCTCATTGAAAAAGAAGTAAGGGGCTTGTCTAAAATACAACTCGATTTTGAATCAGATTATTGGGAATGGAGCAAATGGAGTATAAGACGCCAACTGAGCCATATGGCTTCTTTAATATATCGCTGGTTGCTTGTACGTTGGGGAAAGACGCTATTTCCCAACAATGAGCACGGTATCAATGACGTAAGTGGTTTAGCTAATTCGGAATTTGATCGACGTATGGACGAAAACCGTTATTGGGATTATCCAATCATCATGAAGAACCTTAGAACTGCCTTGGATTTGGTTCAGGACGTCTTAAATACTTACGACATAAGTTTTTTAAGAAGCCATTCAATAATCCATGATCAAGGCTCACACTGGAAGGTGATGTTGAAAGCTCATCCGCATGGTGTCACTAAGACGGACGATCCTTCAAAAGGGGTGATGCTGCTGGAGGCTAGTATAAGACACATCTATTTTGAAGAACTAACACACTTGTATAATATTCAACGACTTAAGAGAGCGCAAGGACTAGCCGCGATAGTAAAGATTCCAAGAAAAGGATACTGGGTACAAGAAGGGTGGGACATTAGTGAACCCGATAAATTATAATCCTATGTATTCAGCTCATCGAACACATTAGCGGTTGTCTCCATACGGCTACGAATGTCTTCGGATATACCTGTTATCCAACTTGAAGCATTATAATTATCTGTTTGAGACTCGCCAATAGCTGACTGCTTTATTAACTCAATTCCCCCCAAATAATCAGACACATCGATGTATTCTAGGTCTACTCCTCCAGAAGGGTCGCCTATCTTTGTCGTGGCGTTATGATAGTTACCTAATGGGAAGGCAATTCCTGTCACACGATATCCGAAATGTGCAAATGCCGTCGCCTCGCAAGTACCGCCACGCATAAGGTGACGCTGATATTTAAATTCTGTATTCGCCTCCTTTACCCTTAGTCGACCTATAGACAGAAACCTCTCGGCTTCAGAATCAAAAGTAGCGGAAGCATCTCCAGTCCGAATAACCGGTCCCTCTCCCTGGCTTATGCCCGGTATAACCGGGCTGGATTCAACGGACACAATGATAGTCTCTTTGGGCAAAATCTCGTCATATGCCAGAAGGCGAGCGCCAATCAAACCAACTTCTTCCGCTCGGGTGAACACGGCATAGAAATCTACCTTCTCTTCGTTTGACACCAACTCTTCTAAAGCCACTAAAATACTAGCGCATCCTGCTAAATCATCTAATGCACGCATACGGATTGTATCTTCGTCCAAACTGAATTCTGGCAAATCAAACACAACAGGAATTGGAAAAGTTGAAACAACGTCGGATTGTAGATTTAAGTGTACCTTGCGTTCCGGTATTTCCTGCCCTGGCACTATATCGATAGGACTTATTTCGCCCGCTATCCTTTCCCCACCCGGTGTGAAAACAACGACAGGGGTAGGCTTCTTTAGAGACGCGACTGGTACTCCACCCATCGCACGTGCTAGAAAGCCTTCTTGGGAAGTCTCAATTATCTCAAACCCCGGATGATCCATGTGAGCAACGAAGGCAATGGGGTCTCTTTCTCTATGTGATGGGAAATTGTCATAATGAGCGATAATGTTACCAAATTTATCACACTCTACCTTCACACCCATTTGTTTAATTGTTTCCACTATATATTGGGCCACCATATATTCGAAAAAAGGACTAGATGGACGGGAATCAAGTTCTCTAAGTATTTCGATGGAGCGTTCGTTCATGTAACTATCCTCTTATAACAATAACTAACCAGAAATCGAGAACT
Organism: uncultured Dehalococcoidia bacterium; assembly: GCA_964431885.1. Classification (GTDB taxonomy): domain Bacteria; phylum Chloroflexota; class Dehalococcoidia; order Lucifugimonadales; family CAUZEB01; genus CAUZEB01. Next base: position 3,113 of record CAYSLK010000148.1, read on the forward strand.
TTGAACCTGGTTAGTTATTGGCAGAAATTAAAACTGAATGTGCGTTAATATATCATATGATGTGTCAATAGGTGGATTTAGACCACATGTCAAAAGTAAAAACCTGGTTCTACATGAGCTTCCGGTAGATTTTGAGAGAGAATCCATACATTATATGCCGCCTCCTCAATGATGGATTCTAACTCCTGTTCCCTTGTTACCCCCCAAAGTTCAAAGGCTCTCTGTCGCATACTATGGACGATATCAGCCCTTGCAGCCATGGGATGATCCTCAGACATAGGCATTATTTAAATCCTCCAATACGGTCCATTTTGATATATAATAGCAGTGTTTTAAACTATATTAACTGTGCTACCATCCTACATATAATTGACACAGGATTTTAATAATCATTATAATCCTTGTATAATATTATGTGTACACTGGAATTTAATTTAAAACTTTAAATCAATTTTATGCTTTATTAAAGAGTAGAATCGTAGTTTTATTAGTTGAAGAGCTTATGCCAAAACAAACTTATCAACCCCGCAAACGGCGCCGTAAGAGAGTTCATGGATTCAGATCTCGAATGAGCACTAAGGGCGGCCGTAATGTACTTAAGCGTCGTATATTTAAGGGTAGACACAGGCTGACTGTTTAAATTTGTAATTTCATTTGCGCGCTTGATGGGCGATGGGTAAGGAAACACATCTCAGGAAATCAAGAGAATTTGCAGCTGTACGTAGAACCGGAAGAAGTATATCTGACCGACTACTAGTGCTGGTGTCTATGCCAAACGGATTGACTGTTACTAGACTTGGATTCTCTATAAGCAAAAGAGTGGGTAATGCGGTCACTCGCAATAGGATAAAACGTAGACTTAGGGAGGCTATCCAGCTTAATGGTATTGAGAAAGGTTGGGATCTGGTCATTATCGCCCGCAAGGATTCTTCCTCTGCACACTTTAGCGAAATTATGAGCTCTATATCTAAACTGCTAAAACGAGCGAATGTCCTGGAAGTCGATCCCCAATCGAAAAAACACAACCGTTATATGAATGATGCGTAAACTATTACTTCACGTTATACAATTTTACCAACTTAGTATATCTCCGTATTTTTTCAGAGGTCAGTGCCGATATTTACCCAGTTGCTCGAACTACACGTTCGAAGCGATCTCCAAATACGGAGTCTTGAAAGGGATTTGGCTAGGCTTCCGGCGCTTACTCCAATGTAATCCATTAGGCAAAAGTACATATGATCCAGTTCCTTAATTTTAAACACATAATAGTCCCATTTATCCTTCTAATATCATTGTATGCATTAATTCTGTCGGGCTGTGCAGGTACGGCACATCCCGAAGGTTGGTCAGGTGGTGTTGTAACCGATGACTTTATATTTATAGGTACTATGGAAGGGCAACTCATTGCTCTCGATCGCTTTTCCGGGGAAACTTATTGGAAATTCAATTTAAGGGGAGAGGAGTCACAAAGAGCTATCTATGGAACTCCAGCCATATCTAATGAAACGCTGTACATAGGAGGTTACGAC
>CAYSLK010000149.1:0-34185 GCA_964431885.1 uncultured Dehalococcoidia bacterium
GGATCTACTTGGATTTTACTACGTACAGATTGTGCTGCTCTTACTAAGGCTGTCCCTCCACCTGCAACTACTCCCTCTTCCATAGCAGCACGTGTGGCGTGAAGAGCATCATCTAGGCGCTGTTTCTTTTCCCTTAATTCAACTTCGGTCGGGGCACCTACCTTGATTACTGCAACTCCGCCGGATAATTTAGCAGCTCGTTCCTCTAACTTTTCACGGTCGTATTCTGACGACGTTTCCTTGGCCTGTGCTTTTATTTGATTGACTCTAGTGTCGATTGCATCCTGAGTTCCTGCTCCTTCTACGAAGGTCGTGCTATCTTTTGTGGACAGGATTCGCCTACAGCGTCCCAAAGCAGAAACATCGACCGATTCCAAAGATTGTCCAGTATCTTTCGTGACTACTGTTGCCCCGAAAAGAACTGCCATATCGTCTAGAATGGCTTTACGTCTTTCCCCAAAAGCAGGGGCTTTAATAGCGATACAGTTTAACGTCCCCCTGATTTTATTGACCACCATCGTCGATAAGACTTCTCCTTCAACATCTTCTGCAATGATTACAATGTTCTTCCCTGCCGAGGAGATCTTTTCTAATAATGGCATGAACTCTGCAAGTGAGGAGATCTTTTCTGTGGTGAGCAATATCTGAGGATTCTCTAATTCGGCGATCATTTTTTCCTGGTTTGTTACGAAATAGGGCGAGATGTAACCTCGGTCGATCTCCATTCCCTCAACATATTCAGTTTCGTAGGTAAGGCCTCTGGATTCTTCGATTGTTATAATACCGTCACTGCCAACTTCGTGAAGGACATCCGCAAGGAGGTCTCCCATTTCTTCGTCATGCCCTGCTAGGGCCGCAACTTGACTGATTTGGTCTTTAGTGGTTATTGATCGGGCCATGGACTTTATTTCTTGTTTCATAAGTTCCAGAGACTTGTCCATTCCTCGTTTTAATACCATGGGATCCGCACCAGCGGCTATATTCTTAAATCCGAGATGAAGAATGGACTTAGCTAAGATAGTTGAGGTTGTGGTGCCATCACCGACACTATCGTTTGTTTTGTTAGCTGCTTCTTTTAACAGTTGTGCCCCCATGTTTTGGAAGGGCTCTTCGAGCTCAATTTCCTTAGCGATAGTGACACCATCGCTGCACACGTGCGGAGGACCGAATTCTTGATCTAATATAACGTTTCGGCCTAATGGTCCTAAAGTAATACCCACAGTGTTCGCCAGTGTATCAACACCCTCAAGTAGTTGTTTTCTAGCATTTTGGTCGAATTCAAATTGCTTTGCCACTTTCCTAATCCTCGCATTTGTAATTTAAATTTACGATAATAGTTGATAGAATCGATATTTCCTCGAATTAAGCTTTTACATTTTACCACATAGCGACTACTCAAGCGCAGCGGAGGAATAAACCAAGTAAGAGTACGCACTAGGGTAAATATCGATGCGAGTGGATGGGTAGTATTGTTAACAGCTTAGAAACATCAATAAAAGGCCAATATAATAGTATACTGTTCCTATATATTTCTGATTATGTTGATTAAAAGTAAGCACAGAATGCTGACAATAACTATCCACCACAATTTCCTAGGAGTCATTTTCTTTTATCCAAATTAAATATTAGACTAAGTGTAAATATGCTGATCAAAGTTACGGGATCCTATTATATCTTGTTTTAGAGGGCGTAATTAAATATGGGCTATAAACTAATCGCTTTAGACATAGATGGAACTATAAGAAATGCCGATCATCCTATCTCTAATCGTACCCGGGATACCTTGAACAAGGTTATAGAATTAGGGGCTGTGGTAACCGTTGCAACAGGTCGAATGTTTCAGTCAGCAGTAAAAACTACGTCAGGCTTAAACCTTAGGTCACCCATAGCTTCTTTTCAGGGAGCGCATATAGCTGACCCACTTACTGGAAAAGTTCTTTGGCATATGCCGCTGACTGCATCAATGACTGTAGAAGCACTGGAAGCATTGGAACAGTGGGGATTAGAGACGATGGCTTATTATGAACACGAGGTATATGTCGATAAGAAGTCTGAGCGAATTGAGTCTTATGGTATTCGTAATGAAGTTGGAGTTCATATAGTAGATGATCTTAAAGTCTTAGCGGATAAATTGTTTACTAGATTAGTAGTCGTAGGTGGAGAGCCTGAAATTCAAGAGGTTGAGTCACAAATGCAAACTCAATTTGGGACACGCCTTCACATAACTAGGTCATTGCCATATTTTTGTGAAATATTGCATCCAAGTAGTGGCAAGCATAAAGCATTGGAATGGATGTGTAATTATTTGGGTATCGAACGGCAAGAAACGATTGCAATTGGCAACGGGTACAATGATGTGCATATGTTAGATTGGGCTGGGCTCGGAGTGGCAATCGGGGGAGCTGTTGAGGAAGTTTTAGATGTTGCAGATATGGTTACAGGTCCAATTGAGGAGGATGGAGTAGCGACACTGTTAGAATCGTTATTAACTAGAGGTCTTATTGGGTAGTTTGAGACATGGTAGCTTGTTTTAAAGGGCCAACTAAATTTTCTTAACATTTCTAGCGCTGTTAGTATTCTCTGCATCAAGTATGGAAGAAAGTTCTTCAATCATTTGTTTGATTAAGCCTGGCCCTCGATAAATTAAACTGGTAAGTAGTTGGACCGTGGTGGCTCCAGCAATGAGGGAGTCCCAAACATCTTTTCCAGTAGAAATACCCCCGCAGGCGTTTATCGCTAGACCAGGTCCCACTTCCGATCGGACTTCGGTGACCATCCTTAAAGTCCTGGAAAATATGGGTTTGCCACTTAATCCGCCAGCGCCGCTCGCTAATCTTTTATCTTTTACAGGCCAAGTGTTAGCTATTGTGAGGCCATCAATGCCGAGGCCTTTACAAACCTTGGCGAGTTCTAAAACGTTTTCTTGTTCGGCGCTGTCTCGTTCAACATTGAAACCGTAAGGAGGAAGTTTTACGAAGAGGGGTTTTTTACGATTTTCATTAATTTGATTTAATAAGTTTATTAAGGCTTCTGGGGATTGAAATACCTTTAACCCCTTGGTATTAGGAGAACTGATATTTAATTCTATGGCTGCTACGTTCGCTTCTAAGCGATTGTGGCAGTTAATTATTTCCTCATCGCTTATACCAGAAATACTTACAATGAACGGGGTTTGGTTTGTGGCGGGTTCGTTCTTTAACAGATTGTTCTCTACGGCGTCTAGACCGTAGCTAGGAAAACCTAAGGAGTTGAGAAGAGCCTCCGTCCTAACATTGCGGATTACTCTGGGTTTAACATTGCCTGGGCGTGGGGATTCTGTTACCGTTCCACCTATGACATAACCGAAACCCAAGGATGCTAGCGATGGGAGTAACGAGCAATTCTTATCATACCCCGCTGCGAGCCCAATAGGGTTCTCTATGTTAATTCCACCTAAAGAGGTTTTCAACCTGTCATCAAGGATTCGTAACCTTGGTGACAGAATACTCCAGATCGATTTGCGTTTCAAAAGGAAGTCGGCAGTCTTTTGTGCCGCTTCAGGGGGAAGTAAAAAGAGCAGGGGTCTGAAGACTCGTTCATATATAGTTGGTCGTAAAATCAGCAATTAGATCGTCCAGTTAAGTAGGTTCACAATTATAGGTAATGTACTCTATTTGTAGAATTCTTCATTAAGCATACAGAATTCAGGACCTTTTGTCCTTTAGAGGATACAGGACAGTAAGGATTAATGAATTTAAATTTTACAGATTGTTAGCAGTTTCGATTTTCTTATTTAAGCCAGGGTGGAGTATAATAACATTAGGTGTCTTTCTCATAAATGACTACATGTAATTAGGATTTTGACGATGGAATTAAATTTTGTAAGGGGTAATAAAGATTCGGCGAGAGGTCACGCATTATTGTATTTCAGTAATGCATCTGATCCTAATGAAATCTGGGCCACATATATGGTTATATTACCTATCAAGGTAGATATAACTAAATATGTACCTCCCTTCCTGATGAACCAAGTTGGAGATTTAAGCCCGAAGGATTTTTCTGCTTTCGCATTTCCGCCTGCACCTGAACAAGTTGAAAGCTATAAGTTTTTAGAAGAGTTGGCCTGTCGCAGAGATGACGATATTGTATTTGGTGGAACCTTTACTCCGAGCGATGTTACTACTTCAATGATGTCTGTGAATGAAACTATGGAAAGTTATGCAGATGTGTATCTACAAAGTATTCCACGACAAGAAATCGAACCTGTATCTACAGAAAATCCTTCAAATCTCGGTATCAATGAGGTGCTGTATGGCTTGATGGGTGATGCGGATAAGTTAAATGAGCTGACGAGGCTTGCTGGACAATTACGGTTTGCTCTTGAAGGCGGTGACGACAAGATGGTTAAGCAAGTGGAAGGCGATCTTTTGGGTCTCGCAAATTTTATGCCCGATAACAATAAAATATATAGACTTGTTGAGACGATTAAGTCGGAAGGCAATGCTAGTGTTAAGCTAGCGGAACTGTATTTAAAACGATGCTTTCATCTCGTTCAAGAGGAATATATAAAACTTGGCGAATTAGAATCTGAGATCAGAAGTCTAGAGTCTGGTAGCGAAGGAATCCCTAAGTAAGAGATACCCTAGGAATGAAATGTGGAGGTTTCTTTAAAAGGGTTATACTAGGGTCGCTTTTACCCAACTCAGATTGAGCCGCTTTCAGTGCTTCTTCCACAGATGCGAAGGCTTGAAAGCCCAAACGTGTAGCAACTTCCCTATCTTTGACTCCAGCGAAGTAGATATTGCTTAAGTATTTCCGGGCAATACCGGTACTATTCCACATGAAAAAAGGGTGTGAGCCGTGATACGAATACCCGTAGCGATATCCTTGTATATATTCGGGACGGTGGGCAAAGTCTTCTACATGGTTTTCCCAAAGCCAGTAAGGATCTTTGGAATGATTTAACAGTCTTTCATAGAACTCTTGATATGGGCGAAAAGGGCGACTATCGAATTGGGGAGTGAGTGGGTGTGCGAGGATTGCAATTCCTTGCGGTCGGACTACCGGCATATTCTGAAATTGCATGATAGTGTTGGCGAAACCCTGATTCGCCACTAGGATTGGATTAATAGTAGAGAATTTAGAGTAACATTCGGTATGATTGGCAATCCCAGCGATCATTATGTCTGATTGTCCTTGAACTTCAACAATTTGCTGTTGTTCGATAGCTTGTAGGGTAATCGGGTGTACTTCTGTAGGATGGCCAGCATTTATTTCCACTAACTCTCGGGTATCTTTGTTATTGTAGACAGTTTCTATCGTAAAGAGTCTTTTGCCTTTAGCTTCCAATGCTTTCTTAATCAGGTTTCCTTGTTCCCATACAAGTTTCTTAAATGACGAGTTTTTGGGATCGTCCACGGATTGACCACTAGCAATGGGCCATGGGCGATGGTGGTGTCGGATGCTACGGAAAGTTCCCAGCCCAACGGCGGTCGATTTCCATCCTCCATTGAACGGAGCCCACATAGTGTTCAGGTATATAAATTGATCAGAGTCGATAATCGCTCGATTAACTTCAACATCGAAGCCTCGTTCTGTGTATCCAAGGTGCGTGAGTTGCTCCGGATCTTCAGCGTCGTGACACAGAAGGTTATTGTAACCGAACTGTAAGACAATTTTTCGACCAAGAAAAGTTTCCATTTCTGTACGACTTAGTTTTCTGTGAAGTCCTTGAGCACATAGAAGTTTGATATTATTCAGATCCACACCCAATTCACGAAATTCTTGTATCAATACTTCTATTGCGATCTTTCGAGGATCGTCACCCTTAGTTTGAAAATAGGAGCCCGATGCATCATCAAAAGCTATAGTGATTTTTGACTTTGGACCGACAAGTTTGGTTATCGGTTCGTGACCGACTGGATTGTTAATAGCTTCTTTTATAGCCGACCTAATATCGACTATGGGAGCACATACCTCTGTTTTGCCATTTATTACTCGCGTTTGCCCCGGTAGTCGGACTGGTATATAACCGTTACCATAGGCAATTTGCTCTACTATAGTGTCTTTCATAATCATTTTTTCTTATCAGCTAGGATTGAACCAAGCTGTGTTGCAGTAATATTTCCTCCACTGTTATATAACACTACCTTCTTATGCTTGATTACGTCACTCAATTTAATTGCAGCTGCCAGAGATGCTGCTCCAGCGTGTTCAGTAAGGTTGTGGGTTTTTTCTAAACTCATAATAATTGCTTCATTGATTTCCTCTTCAGATACGAGAACAAAATCAGATAAAAAGTCGCGCATAATGTTCATAGTTAGTTCGAAGCCCACCCTTGTTGCTAATCCTTCTGCCTTGGTATTCATGGATGATTCCGAAATATGGCCCGATTTCCAAGACAAGTAAGCACCTTTTGCTTTTTCTGCTTGTACCCCTATAACTTTCACATCAGGGTTTAAATAGTGAGCGACGATTGCAGCGGCGGATGCACTACTGCCCCCTCCTACCGGGACGATTATTACATCCACATCAGGGAGATCCTCAAATACTTCTAGAGTGGCAGTGGCAACTCCTGCTAAAAGCATAGGCTCATTTGCAGAGTGCACGTATCTATAGCCCTCTTCCTTGGATAAGCGTTCAACATGTTGCCTGGCTTCGTCGAAATCCCTTCCGTGGAAAATAACTTCCCCTCCTAAATCACGTATTGACTGGACTTTATATGGGTTGGCTCCTTCGGGAACCCCTATAATAGATTTCACACCGAAAAGTGTAGCGGCATACGCTATTGACTGACCATGATTACCAGTAGAGGCGCTAATTACTCCACTATTCTTTTCTTCTTCCGTTAATTGAGCAATGAGATTTATCCCCCCTCTCATTTTAAAAGCTCCCAGTCTGAGATGGTTTTCATGTTTAACGTGAATCTCAGCGTCCAGTAAATTGTCTAATGATAGGTAGTGATGAAGCGGTGTTCGGGTGATATATGGATCGATTCGCCGCTTAGCGGATATTATGTCTAATAAACTTGGTCTTTCACCTAACAAAACTATCCTCCTTCCAAATTTGAAAAAGGTACAAGTACTCAGTATAACGTCCTGAGCTCTCACACAACAAGGTGAGACGAGACATTTCATAATGATGAGGAATTCCAATATCTAGTATGAAGATCGTATTTTGATATCATAGCCCCAGCTATTTGTATAGAGTGTCTATGAGGTAATAGAGTGTCTATGAGGTAAAGGGGGGGAAAGACATTAATAACATCTGTCCTATAAATTTCAGTTATTTTGATTTGTTCTACCTTGACTAATAAGACACATTTATTTTTAAAGAATTATTGATCAAAATCGCGGATATTTTATCTGTTTGAATTTCTAAATTTGATAGGTTAATGTTTAAGTAACCTTAAACATTAGAGCTTATGATTTGGATAGCAGAATGCCAATACGTTTATTATCGGAAAGAGTTTCATCCAAAATAGCTGCCGGGGAAGTCATAGAACGCCCTGCATCGGTAGTTAAGGAATTATTGGAGAATTCCATTGATGCTAGTGCTTCAAGCATCTCGATTGAAATCAGGGGTGGTGGAATAGAGTACATTAGGATTACTGATAATGGTGTAGGTATTTCTTCAAGTGATCTAGAATTGGCTTTCAAACGTTCTGCCACCAGCAAGATTTTTGAAATCAGGGATTTGGATAGCATTTCCACACTGGGATTTAGAGGTGAGGCACTTCCCAGTATTGGTGCAGTTTCTAGAGTGTCATTATTAACTAGAACTCAGAACGATACTCATGGTGCTTCTATTGAAGTGCTAGATGGGCGAATTAGCAAAAGGGAGGAGCAGGCCGCATCTATAGGCACTTCAGTAACCGTTAGACATCTTTTCCATAACTTTCCAGGAAGACGAAAATTTCTTCGGACAGTGGCCACAGAAACTAAACGTATTCAACTTTTGGTGACTCGGTATGCTTTGGCTTATCCTGAAGTGAAATTCCAACTAAGGACAGAGAGATCATTGACATTTGAAAGCGCCGGATCTGGCGCACTGGATGAAGCTATACATAGCGTATATGGAGTGCAAGTAGCAGAATCCATGATCGATTTGGGTCAATTTAACGAACTCCAAGGAGTATCATCCATGTCTGTGTCGGGAATGGTAGGGATTCCTGGCCTTAGTAGAGCAAATCGGACATATATAAGCCTTTTTGTCAACCGTCGTTGGGTACAGAACAGAATGTTGAGCTACGCTGTAGAACAGGCTTATCATGGATTCATGAAAGAACGGCGCTTTCCAGTAGCTGTCGTTAATATAAAGATACCTTACGGAGACGTTGATGTTAATGTCCATCCAATTAAAGCAGAAGTAAGGTTTAAAAGGGATGAAGAAGTTTTTGCTACCTTGCAGAAAATAGTGCGTTTATCCCTAACAACTCATACGCCTGTACCTGACCTCAAATACATGTCTCATGAGATTCCCAGAAAAGTAGATATACCTCAGTCTGGGTCGGCTTTTTGGAATACCACCCCGTTCGATGATAGTAGAGGCTCGAAGGTATCAGGAGATCCCAATGTTCATATACTGACTCACATGAAGACCCTACCTATACTGCGGGTTTTAGGTCAAATCCATAGCACATATATAATTGCGGAAGGACCTGAGGGAATGTATTTAATCGATCAACATGCCGCTCATGAAAGAATTCTTTTTGAAAAAACTATAAAAAGAGATGATAGTAGCTCTGCTCATATTCAAAGTCTCTTGGAACCTGTCACCGTCGAATTGAGTGTGGATCAAAGTGATTTGTTAGATAGGCACATAGATACTATGGCAAAATTGGGATTCATTGTGGAAGATTTTAGCAATCGTGTCTACATATTGCGGTCTTCGCCTAGCATGTTAAAAACAGGAAACCCTGGGCAAGAACTAATGGATGTGTTGGATTTATTTAATGAGGGTGGTGGGTATGAATCATGGAAGGAACGGGCTGCTTACTCTATTGCATGTCATGGTGCTATACGTGCCGGCAAAGTACTTTCGTCACAAGAAATGAATGAACTCACACAGGATTTGGAAAACTGTGATCAACCTCACACGTGCCCACATGGACGTCCAACAATGATACATATAAATAATAGCAGACTAGAAAGTGAATTTGGACGAACGTAAGATTTGTTAGAGAATTACTTATGGATAGATATTTAGAATACGCTCAGCATAGAATGCAGGAAATCGTAGATACCCTCCGTTGTATCGTTGAAATGGAATCGTGTAGTGCGGATAAAGCATCTGTGGATCGCCTTGGTCATTTCGTGGCCTCCATGCTAGAAAATATTGGGGCTCATGTGACAGTTATTAGGGAAAAGTTTGTTGGAGATCATATTGTGGCTGATTTTGGACAAGGATCAAGTCAAATTCTGATTCTCTGTCATCTAGACACTATTTGGCCAGAGGGGACCCTCAAGAATCAACCTTTCAGAATTGAAGATGGGATAGCCTATGGTCCTGGGATATTCGATATGAAATCGGGACTGACAATAGCACTATATGCCCTGAAATGTTTGAATGATCTTGATGTGGATCCACAGTGCAGAATACGTGTGTTGTTCACTTCAGATGAAGAAATAGGTGCGCATACTTCTCGAGAACATATTGAAAGATATGCTAAGGAGAGCGACCTTGTTCTTTGTATGGAAGCACCTTTAGGGGAAAATGGTGCCTTAAAAACAGCACGTAAGGGACTAGGTATCTTTAAATTAATGATTAGAGGGAAAGAGGCCCATGCGGGTAATGATCCGGAAAAAGGCGTGAATGCGATATATGAATTAGCACATCAATTATTGAAACTCCAAGCTTTAAACAATCACTCACTAGGAACTAGCGTGAATGTTGGGGTGATCTCTGGTGGTTTAGTAAGTAATCAAGTTCCGTCAGAGGCCGAAGCTGAAATTGATGTTAGGGTGGCCACCAAAGAGCAGGAGGAGCTTATCATAAAATCCATACGCAGTCTCACTCCAGTGATGTCAGGCGCATCGATAGAAGTTAAAGGTGGCATGAATCGTCCAGTTATGGAAAGGACTGATGCTATTGGACGCACTTTCCAAATTGCCAAAGAATTAGCTAGAAATATCGGAATAGATCTCGTTGAGGCCAGCGCTGGCGGGGGTTCAGATGCTCAATTTGCAGCTGCTATTGGATCACCAGTACTAGATGGTTTGGGAGCAGTTGGAGACGGCATGTTTACAGATCGTGAATATATAGTTTTGCAGACCGTGCCCCAAAGGATCGCACTTCTTACTTCTCTCTTAACTAACAGTGTATGAAGAACTTACAGGATTAATTTATGTCTATGATAAATACCGTAAGAGGTGTGATCGATTCATCAGAATTGGGTATTACATTGTCACACGAGCACGTATTATTATCTTCCGCGGGGATTAAGGATACCTTTCCTTATCTAATAAATCGTGAAGACATAATACGTAAGGCCGTTGATTCTCTGATAATGGAGGGAAAATATGCTGTTCGCACTATCATGGATGTCACTACTATGGACGCAGGGCGAGATGTAAGACTTTTAGAAAGGGTGTCGAAGGAAGCCGAAATTAACATAATTTGCTCTACGGGGATTTGGATGGATATTCCTAGGATATTTTGGAACGCCGAACCTGATGACGTTGCAGATTTATTTATAAGAGAGATTAGGGATGGTATTGAAGGTACTGGTATCAAACCTGGACTGATAAAAGTTGCCAGTCATGCTGGAGGAGTGACTAAAGAAGGAGAAATAATTCTTCGTGCAGCAGGCAGAGCAAATTTGGAAACAGGAATACCAATCACAACACATACTTACGCTAGTGAACAAACAGGGTTTCAGCAGATAAAAATTCTGGAGGACGAGGGGGTTGACTTGAATAATGTATACATTGGACATAGTGACGACAGTCTTGATATTGACTATCTTAAAGGCATGCTGGAGAGAGGTGTTTGGCTAGGTATGGACCACCTTACTTTTGAGTATAGAGAAGGTTTACCCAACCTATCGCAGAGATTGAAAACCATCAAAGAGCTAATTGATAGTGGATACGAAAACAAACTCATGTTAGGACATGATTGGGCTATTGCGATGCCGATATTCGCAGAAAACTTGATTAAGAGTAGGGACGAATACAATCCTTATGGATACGAGTTTATTAGAAAGATTGTAATACCTGAACTTCTCCGTATAGGGGTGACTGAAAGAGTTATACACGCGTTTATGGTTATTAATCCCAGCAAATTCCTCACTGGAGAACATTAACTGTCATCATAGGTCAAACAAAATTTAACAGATTAATAATACCTCGGGAGGTAAATGAGTATCTATATAGAAGGTGAAAGGAGATCTTTGTGAAGAGATCAATTTAGAGACACCATTCTTGATTAGAAATGATGATGTGGTATCCTGTGGCCAATGAAAACTAGTATAACCTTTAAGCTTGTTGCTCTTGGTTATGAGAGGATGGATTACTAATGGATTCAACTAGACAATTCAAATTCGATCAATCTTTTGCAAAATCGATACCTGAGGCTCGCAGTGGAGAAATAACTCGGCGTGGTAAATATGACTTCGCTGTCGCATATCCTGATCCGGTTTCACTTCCTCTAGAAGAATTGGTGAACTCGTTGATTGAAGGATTATCAGATGAAGGTGCCGATTTGGCAATATATCCACATCCACAGGGATATCCGCCTTTACGCGAATTAATTTCTAATAGACTTGCCCGGACTAGAGGTGTGGAGGCTACAGCTGAATCTATAATGCTGGGAGATGGTTCCGGACAACCTATTCACCTAATATTGGAGGCTTTACTGGACCCAGGTGATGTAGTTTTTACTGAAGACTTTACTTATTCTGGTACTTTGAATGCCTTACGGAGGTTTGGGGCTGAGATTGTTGGAATTCAATGTGATCATAATGGCTTTATACCTGATGTACTGGAACACACGATTAGAAGAGTCATAGAGAGCGGGAAAAAGCCTAAATTGATCTATACTATTCCTACCTTTCAAAATCCACAGGGTTGGACTGCCAGTCGAGAGCGGAGAATGGCTCTTGTCCGTATAGCGCAGAGCTACGGCATACCGGTAATAGAGGATGACTGCTATGTGGATTTAAGATATGAAGGTAAACCTGTTACTCCTTTACACTCTATGGACGAATCTGGATTAATTATGTATGTTGGATCCTTTTCCAAAACTATCGCACCGGGTATGAGAATGGGATTTCTAGTAGCACCCGAGGAAATTTTGGCCCGTATAAGGTCTATAAAGAGTGGAGGAGGAGTGAATCAGTTTGCCGCATTAGCGGTTCATAGATTCACAAAAAACAAATTAGACAAGCACGTTGAACATATAAATGATGTGCTTCGGTCTAAGAGAGACGCTATGTTGGCTGCTCTGGGAGAGAATTTCGGATCGGCGGCTGAATGGAGTGAACCAGAGGGTGGATTGTATGTTTGGGTTAGAGTAAAGGACGAAAGAGCTGATTTAGAGGCACTTCGAGCGAAAGCTTTAATTGCAGAAGTCGGATACCAATCTGGCGTCATATATTCCCCTGACGGTACATCAGGGAAAAACTTTGCCCGTCTCTGTTTTGGATACAATTCTCCTAAAGAAATACATGAAGGAATCTCAAGATTAGCTGAAGTCTTTGAGGCCAACGGGGTGTTGAACACGTAGATCAGTTAGTCTTTCTTAGATGATATGGTGAACATAATGAAACTTTGTTCTTTTTTGCCAAGCGCGACAGAAATAATCTATGAACTTGGTCTATCAGAAATGCTGTACGGCGTCAGTCACGAGTGCAATTATCCAAAGGCAGTTATAGACAAACCTAAAGTAGTTAAATCCAGATTTGAAACAACTGGACTGACAGGTGGGGAAATCGACCACTTAGTCTCAAACACGTTGGCTAAGGGAGAAACATTATACGAAATCGATGAAGAATTGGTGAATTATATACAACCAGATTTCGTGTTTACACAGGCTCTTTGTGAAGTTTGTGCTGTGTCGTACGATAATGTTAGTAAGATTATGCGTGATCTAGGAATTCAAGCTCAGATTGTCTCCCTTGATCCTCACAGACTAGAAGATGTCTTAAAAGATATTACTGAGATAGGAAAAAGGACTGGAACCACAAGGAAAGCAGAAACACTTGTAGATAAATTAGAGACGAAGATAGCTAACATTCGCTCGTTGACTTCCAAAACAGAACACCGACCTAAGGTAGCTTGTTTAGAGTGGTTAGATCCTTTGATGGTAGCTGGGCATTGGGTTCCCGATATGATATCAATAGCAGGGGGTGTTGATGGTTTGAATTCAGCTGGAAGCTCCAGTAGGAGAATTGATCTCGAGACACTCATAGAATATTCTCCAGAGTACCTACTGATTATTCCGTGCGGGATGAGTATAGAAGACTCAGTGAAAGAAGTTTCATCGTCTGCTGACTTGTCCAAATGGAAGGATATTCCAGCTGTAAGTGAGGGGAATGTATTTGTTGCAGATGCGGACGGATTGTTCAGTCGGAGTGGGCCCAGACTCATAGAAGGTATCCAGATAATAGCTCAAATACTTAATCCTCAGATTTTCAACACGCCTTTAGCTCGCGATAAAATTATTAGATTAGATCCGATCTAGAGATGTTGTTAGTGAGATCTAGTGGTTCGAGAAATACCCATGATGTTTAGCATTTGTGATTATTGACGGCTGAATCGCTTCCGTAACTCCCTAGAAACCTTTTCTTTTAGAGGTGTCAGGATTTGATTCAGGAACTTCATTTCCTGTTCTAACCTATTTGATATTGTAGACTCTTCTAGTAAGCTTTGTTTTTGAATGAGTTCGAGTTGCATCATGTTCGCTATGAAATAAGAAAGTGCTTCTGGTTCGGAAGGAATCCTAGTTTTATTTACCCAACCCCCTCTCAATCCTAATATGAGTCGTGCATATTCGTTCACCTTGCATATCATTTCTTCTAGTCTAGCTGGGTCTAGGCTTTTACTTTGGGCATCATCTTTTTCACTGAGTATATTCACTGCAGCCGACATATATGGGGTATATTGATTTATGTTTTTGATCTTGAATCTCTGTTCCCCGGTAACAGAGATGTCCATTCCATTGGACTCTACTTTGTCAATTCTAGTGATATGAGCTATGGTACCAACTGAAAATGGCTCGACTGGTCCACCCACCTCTATGCCAGATTTGATTAGTATAACCCCGAACCTAGAATCAGCCCCTAGACAGTCTTGCAGCATAAGTTTATATCTTTCTTCAAATATGTGAAGGGGTATGGTGGTATTAGGGAAAAGAACCGTACTTAACGGAAACAGGGGTATAGATCGCTCTATTGGATGCATGTGAGAGCCTCATGACATTGATTGAGGAAAAGTATATCTCTATTATGTTACATAGAGCAAGGACGTATTCATAGAGATATGGATATTCTTGGATTGTTATGATGATACTAACGACTAGGGATGGATAATTTGGTTGGATCCTGTTGCTTTTCACTAGATAAATGATCCACAGTGATATAATGACCTGTCAATAAGCTGGCTAAATTTTATAACCAGATCTAATTTAAAGGCTTATCTCTGTTAATGTACTTATCAACAGAGATTTATAGGAGAGAAATCCTATTCTCTGAAAATATATAATAGTTTGCGATTTCACTTTATATTATGCTTGGTGTGCACTTGCCAAATAAGTAGAATAAGGTTATTATCGCGACGATTAAGGACGTTATAGGAAGCGGTGGTTTACCATGCAGAATGTCTTTCAAGAAGCGGCCAATCTACTTGGAAAAAATGAGCCCCTTGTTGTGGCTACTGTAATTCGCACCAAAGGATCAACACCCCAGAAAACAGGGGCTAAGCTGTTGGTCCGTGCGGATGGTACTGGAGTTGGAACATTGGGTGGGGGTTGTGTAGAGGGTGATATATGGTTCGCTGCTAGCGAGTTACTAAAACGCGGAGGATCTTCTCAGTATAGGGAATACATGTTAAATGAAGAACTTGCGGCGCAAGACGGACTTGTTTGCGGCGGGACGATGTATTTTCTTATCGACCCAATCTACACTCCCGATGACTATCTCATGTTTGCAAGGGAGATTGATGACGCCTATGAAGGGAAGGGCGCAGTCGCATTAGCAACTGTAACACAGACTTTAGATGGTAAAGCTATTGGAGCAAAGTTGTTCATTAGAGCCGACGGTTCTGTAGTCGGGACACTGGGCATGCCCAAGTTAGATGAACATGCCATTACGAAGGCCATGGAGCTGATGGCCTTGGGTAAAAATGAAATCGTTAAAACTGAGAATGGTGTGGAATATTTCATTGAGGCATACACTACGCCCCCTCAATTGGTTCTTTGTGGAGGTGGACATGTCTCGAAAGCAATCGCTCCTTTAGCTAAAAACCTAGGTTTTCAAGTTTTCGTGACAGACGATAGAAATGGATTTGCTAATCAAGAACGATTTCCAGAGGCATCTCTCATCGTAGCTAAAAAGCCCGAAGAAGCATTGTTTGAACTTCCAATAAATGAGAATAGTTTTGTTGTAATTGCCACTCGGGGCCACCGGTATGATAATGTGGCATTGGAGGCAGCGGCGATGACGAAAGCGCAATATGTTGGGCTTTTGGGAAGCAAACGTAAGACAATTATGATTTATGAAGATATGATTAGGAACGCTACAGTTCCAATAGAGCGGATAAGAGCCATAAGATCGCCAATCGGGTTGAATATTTTTGCTAGAACTCCAGAGGAGATAGCTGTCAGTATAATGGGAGAAATATTAATGTTTCGTCTTGGTGGTGATGGCACTCCTATGAAGCTCGAGAAACATCAATTCGACCGAATTATTGAGAAAATTCGAAAAGAGCATTCAGTATCGGTAGTTAAGTAATATATGTTCAACGTTTCGGCTATTTTGATTGCAGCTGGGGAGTCGACTCGTATGGGTAGGTCTAAAGCCTTACTGTCTTGGCGGCGAGAAACGTTATTGTCATATCAAATAAAGTGTTTGGTTGAGGCCGGAGTTAGTAAAGTCGTTGTCGTATTGGGACATAATGCCGATCAATTAAAGCCTTACGTTACTAAAGCCGACAATGTTTTATGTATTGTTAACGAGCAATATTCCTTGGGAAAGACAACGTCAATTAAGGCTGGGCTTAAGGTCATTGATAATGAGACCGAGGCGATCTTAATTTTAGCTGTTGATCAACCACGGACCTCAGCAATTATATCTGAAGTAATTGCTAGCCACAGAAGAACGCAGGCTTTAATTACTTCTCCCCGGTACGATGGGCACGGAGGCCATCCACTAATATTCTCTGTCAAATTGAGAAGAAATCTCGAGCAAATAACAGAAGAACATCAGGGTGTCCGCGAGATATTTCAATCACACGTTAGCCAGATTAACCAAGTGGAAATTGATGATCCAATGATAAGATTGGACATGAATACCGTTGATATTTATAACGGAGCTAAGGAGTTTTACAAGGCCTGAAGCCTAAGTTTAACTATTAGAGACCATTCAAACTATTCATTCATTCTCTTTCGTCCATGCTAGCCACTCCATTTCTAGTTGGGATTGTGTTTCGCTGTATTTCTTCCCTAATCGCTGTATTTCTTCTATATTTTGATCTTTAGATGCTGTGGTGATTTGGTCTTCTAACTTTTCCAAAGTGTATTCCAATGAAGATATGCTCTTCTCATAATCAACAACCTTATTCGTTTCAATACGCTTTACCGATCTCCTGTTTTTCTTTCGTGGTGTTTGCAAATTAGATCGTTGCATGTGGTTATTTGGTGAGTCTTTTGTTAGTAACCAATCCTCGAATCTTCCGGGAAAAAGCTTAACTGTTGCATCCTCAATTACCCACAGTTCCTTAGCTAGCAGGGAGATGAGATGGCGATCATGAGATACGAAAAGTATAGTGCCATCATAAGCTTGCAAAGCTTGTTCCAAGGCTTCACGACTGGGTATATCCAGATGTGTCGTAGGTTCATCCAAGATCAGTAGATTAGGCTCTGTGATTAAAAGACGAGCTAAAGCCAATCTACTCATTTCTCCGCCACTGAGATCAGAGACTAGTTTAAATACATCGTCCCCCTTGAATAAAAACGTTGCCAGGTATGAGCGGGCATTTGCTATACCCACGTTCTTAGATTCGATAAGAGCGTCGATTACTGTTCCCTCGCGGGAAAGTTCACGGCGGTCTTGTGAATAATATCCCGTTTTGATATTAGAACCGAGAGTAGTTACACCGGATAAACTTGGCGTTAATCCCAGTATTGTCTGGAGTAGAGTGGTTTTACCTGTGCCATTTGCCCCTATAATAGCGGTGTGCGCCCCGCGTTCGATACTCAGCTGAGGTAAGCGTAGGAGTTCTATAGGCATAGCGTCGTTTAGAAGACCTACTGATAATTCATTAATACCAATCACAATTTGTGAGGATCTAATAACCGATTGTCGATTTATGTGAATAGTGGTCTCTTTTGTAGGCTTTTCGATACGGTCAATACGGTCTAATTGGTTTTTACGACTTTTAGCCTGTCGAGATCTTTGCCCGGCTCTGTATTTGTCAATAAATGCTTCCTCTTTTGCAATGTAGGCTTGTTGGCGGTCGAATTCTTTGCGACTCTGATTCAGAGTTTCGGTTTTGCGGACGCTGTATTGAGAATAATTACCCCTGTAAACATCTACAGTGCCGCCGTTGACATCCCATACCTGAGTGACTACTCGATCTAAAAAATAACGATCATGTGAAACTACAACGAAGGCACGAGAGAAGTGAATCAGGAAATCTTCTAGCCATTCCAAACCTTTAAAGTCGAGATAATTAGTTGGCTCATCTAGAACAAGAATGTCTGGATCTGATAGTAAAGCACTGGCCAACGATGCTCTCGTTCTCTCACCTCCGCTAGCCGTTGATGCGTCGTTATCCAAAATGTGGGAGTGTAATCCCAATCCAGCCACCACTCTCTCCATCCTGTTTTGATAATTATATCCTCCTATGAGTTCATACTTACGCAGCAGGCTGGAGTATTTATTTTCTGCTGAAAGACGATCCTTGTCACTAGTCTTTTGTATCGCCATAGCACTTTCCGATAATTGGTTTTCCAATTCAATGAGTTCTTCAAAGGCGAGCATTATTTCGTCTTTTAGAGAACCATTCGTCTTATTTGAAGTGGTTTGAGGAACGTAGCCTATTGATAGACTCGGAGATGTATCTATGAGACCTTCATCAGGGGTTAATTCTCTAAGCATGATCTTTATCAAAGAAGTTTTGCCACTTCCATTTGGACCTACTATGCCAATTCGTGAATCTTTGGCTACGTCAATGTCTACATCTGAAAATATTTGTAAGTCACCGTAATAGAGTTTTAGTTGTTTACCGGTAAGAAGGTTCATCTAATTAACTTATTTGGATAGGGTTACAGGATTTAATGTCATCATGGGAATGGATATTTGTTAGGATGTCGTAAAGTAACACCTTATACTGAGGTATCAGGTGTTACCATAGTATATATAACATTGAATGGCTGTGGTTTCTTATTATAACGTTTTACCGTGGTTATAAATAACTTGTCTCTAAACTTTGGTAAGTGTTAAACTCCGGTCAAAGTTTGTATTTGAATGTTTCGCTATTTGTTAGACCTTTAATCTTGTCAATCATGAATAGGTGCGAGGAGTTGTGGGTTTGAGTAAAATCTCCGTAGGTCAAGGTATGTTTTACGGTTGGTTTATATTGGGAGTGGGTTTTTTCACTCTGTTTGTGGCCGCTGGATCTAGAAATGGATTCGGAGTATTTATTGTACCCATGAGTGATGATCTAGGATGGAGTCGAGGGGCAATTTCCCTAGCTATAGCCCTTGGCTGGTTTGTTAATGGCATAACTCTACCTTTTTTGGGTAGATTCTACGATCAACTTGGCGGAAGGAAAGTAATATGTTATAGCTTGCTTGTTCTAGGCGTCGCCACTATGGGACTGAGTTTAATCACTAGTCTATGGATGCTTATAATTTTGTATGGGATATTGATGTCTACGGCAGCCAGTGGAGCCTCTCTTGTCACTGTTGGAGCTATCCTGTCAAAGTGGTTTTATCGTAAAAGAGGAGCTGTGATAAGTATTTCCTCCTCAGGAGCCTCTGTAGGATCTATGATATTAGCTCCTTTTGCGACTTACCTAATCTTATTAGTGGGTTGGAGGATAACTTGGGGAGTAATGGGTGGATTAGTGCTGTTCGTTGCCTTACCACTGGCATTTTTACTCATAAAAGAAAAACCGACTGACGTTGGTGCGGTGCCGGATGGGGAATCCCTGCCAGAATCCAAATTCCAAACTGATAATGAAGGGAAAGTGATCACGCCGTTGGAAGTGGATTATTGGCGCCATGCATATAGATCTGCTCCAATGTGGCAACTAAGCGTAGGATATTTTGTGTGTGGTATGACTACGGGTATTCTTTCCGCGCATTATGTCCCATTTGTCATCGATCGCGGTATATCTGCTTCCACAGCTGCTTTGGCTTTTGGTGTAATGATGGGCTTCAACACATTAGGAGTCTTAGCGGCAGGCTTTTATTCCGATAAGATAGGTCGTAAAAACCTTCTGGGTGTCGTTTATGCTACGCGAGGATTAGCCTATGCGGTATTGATTCTAGGACCAGGCCTTGCCCCTGTATGGGGATTTGCGGTTGTCGCTGGAATTTCATGGATAGCTACTGTCCCACTGACCACTTCATTGACCGCCGAGATATATGGCCTAAAGAACATGGGTGTGTTGTCGGGGCTTATCACATTCGCTCACCAAATGGGTAGTGCTTTAAGCATCCTGTTGGGAGGTGTGCTATACGATATTTTCGGCAATTACGATTTAGCTTTCGGTATTTGCGGATCGACGCTAATAGTGGCAAGTATCGTAAGTTTTGCTATAAGGGAGAAAGATTATTCTTCTAAATACCAGATAGCGATGACAGACACAGTTGCTGTTCCTGCCTCTAGGAACTAATTATGTGGGGCGTTTTACTATCTATGTTAGCGCACCATGGTGAACCTGCAGACCCGGTGCTTATTGAATGGATAAAGCACCGAATTGATTCCATTATTGGACTTGGCGCTGGTGGTATGGTGATCATTCTAACGATATTGATTTGCCTAATTCCCATAACCTTGGTCGGTATATTGCTAATACAAAAGATTCGACTTCGGGACAGAATCTAAACCGTTCTCTCATTTAGGGTGTAATCAGGCCAGGAGGTACGCAAGATGAACCTGCCGTTATATTTAGAGAATTCTATTTCGCAATCGTAAACCTGAATGAATCAAGCAAACGTATAAAGAGATATTGCTGAGACTCGACGAAAGATTTTCTTATTCCACATGGTTATTCATAGTGCTTTAACAAAATCATGAAAACAATCCTTCTCTCCGAAACACATCGGCCAGAATACCTATACCTTCCCATATCTCTTCGGGAGTATTATAACTGTACGTTAATCTTAGGTAGTTGTTGGAATCTCTGTTTGATCTAAATACGCCCCCTGGATTATATTTAACTCCAGCGTCTACCGCTTGATCCAGTGTTTTCCAGGTATCAGCCCCTTCAGGGAGTTTCACCCAGATCATCATACCCCCACTCGGGGTTGTCCATGAACAGTTTGGAGGGAAATTCTCTGATAAAGCACCTAACATTGCATCTCTTTTTGCTTTGAGAGATGATCGCACATTTTGGATATGTGTCTCCATATTGTCCTTTAAATATTCGTATGCCATCATGGAAGACAATTGACTTGGAGAACCCCCGAATGACGATTCAGCTAAGATGTTTTTAACAGAGTCAGGTACCACTCCATACCCAAGTCGCAGACCGCAGCCGAGTAATTTAGTGAAGGCAGAAATATATATAACAGCATCTTGATCGTCCATGCCGTACATGGAAGGAGGTAGAGGGTTACCGTCAATCAAGAAATTGGAGTATGATTCGTTTTCTATAATTGGCACCCCATATCGGTGAGCTAGTTCCAAAAGATGTACTCTTCTCCTCATGCTCAAGGTGACACCGGTTGGGTTTTGATAAACTGAGATCGTGTATATAGCTTTTGGCTGAATTCCTTCGGAGATTAATTTCTGAATTTCCTCTTCTAATCTCTCGGTTAGCAAACCTTCATCATCACATGGTATGTGAATTACCGTTGCTCCGCGTTGAAGTAACATCCTCATTGTGCCTAGATAGGAAAATTCCTCTACAAAGACTACGTCGCCTGGATCTATAAAAGCTTCTAGAACACATTTGACCGCTCCTCCAGCTCCACTACTGAGAAATATTGAATCGGGATCCGTTTCGATCGAGCGTTCATTCTTTAGATTAGTGGCTATGAACTTTCTAAGCTCAGGGTGTCCTTGAGGGTCTGGATATGGCGCCAATACATCGCCATTTTGTTCCATGACTTCCTTCATACCGTCCCACATTACATTTGTATTCATACTGTGTGGGTCTGTATATGTTACAGAGAATACATATTTAGCATCTTTCTTTAGACCAGCTGGCATATCTACTTTTAGAGGGATATTTTTTGAAGTTAATTTATCATAATTCATGACTCCGTATTCTTATCCTCCTATCGTTATAGTGGTAGGTTAACTTTTTGACCGGATTGCGAACTTCGTGTTACTGCTTCAGTGAATTCCATATATTTAACTCCGTCTTGGAAGTTTGTATGTGTAACAGGTTCTATGCCTCGTATAGCATTTATAAACTCTTCTTCAACTCTCCATTGCCCCTTTTTATCGGGAGCAATTTCTATTTCTGTTAAACATGTGGCATCATTCTGGCCACCGGACAATGTCATCGTAGTAGAGTCTAATTTTAACGTGCCTTTGGTGCCAAAGAACCACACGGTGTCTCCAGGTGCTAGGCCAGTCACAGTACTAAATCTCATTCTAACCACGGGACCTGAAGTCATTTCACTTAAAATCTCAACGTGGTCTGGTATGGTGATGAATTGATGTACCCCAGTTGTGTCTTTTCTAGACTTTACATGGACTCGGGATAAAGATAGAACACTTTCCGCTGGTCCAAGCCAGCGCATCATTGCTTCGTACCATATGCCCATTTGCATGATGTTATAGCCACTTAGGTCTCTATTGTGGCGCCAGTGGAAAGGTCCATTAAAATCTACAAAATTGCCTTGATGGACAGTTAAGTCAACAGATAGTATCTCACCCAAGTAACCGGTTTCTATCAGTTCTTTTATAGTGCGGTCTACCTTTAAAGTATGTGGCGCTGGCACGATTTGAGATATCAGCTCAGGCTTTTCGCGTGAGGCGTCAAGCATAATGTGTGCCTCATCTGCATCCATAGCCATACGAGCCTCTGTCAAGACGTGCTTGTTATTCTCAAGAGCTTTTAGGACCATAGCACAATGCATGTAAGGCCAGGTCCCAATGCATATCGCGTTCGTATCGGGTGCCTCAATTAAGTCTACCCAATTATCGTAGACGTTAGGTATATCCCAATCTGAGGCGACGCCTTGACTGGACTTTAGGCTTCTATTAGCGACACTAGTTAACTCCACATTGTCCATCTCTTTGAAACCCGGAAGATGCCGTAAGGTGGTGTTAGCTCCGGCACCTATGAATCCGATGCGGATTTTATCACTGGACATAGTACTCCCTCTCAACAGCAAACATATATCCTATTCTCTCCATATCCCACGGATTATATGGTACAAATGCTAGGTAGTCTAGTTTACAAAGTTTCTTTGAAATCAGTTTCCAAATTAGCATATGTTAAGTAGTGCCCTTTATCTATTCAGTTATTCAACAATGTAATACAGCGATCTGGGTCGGCTTCCGCCAGGATCCTTGGAGCTCGTCCAGTTAGTATTATGTCTGACAGGAGTTTACCAGCCATAGTACCTTGTCCAAGACCATTTGGGCCAAGCCCGGTGTTAATATAGAGATTTTTCGCCCCTGTTATTTCCCCTATTATTGGTATCCCATCCAAAGTAAAGGGCATTAATCCTGTCCATGTTCTGGAGATACTGTGATGTTTAAGTGACGGAATAACCTGTGTTGCGTGCCCTTTATTTGTTTTTATGCCTGAATAGTCAGGCATTTTATTGAATCCGATTGATCGACGGTCACCTCCAAATATAATCTCCCCTGAACGAGTCTGGCGTCCATAAAGATGTCTCGTGACCCGCTCACCTTCTATATGTGTTAAATTCGGTGGGGATTTTCTGGTGTTTCCAGTATGGTTATGCCAGTAGTGGTATGATTCAAGGGAGGAGATTGCATGGGACAATTCAATTAGGGGACTTTTTATAGCCCACATTTGTCCTTGCACAGGTATAATTGGGATATTCAAAGACAGCATTCGGCCTATTGATTTACTCCAGGCACCTGCTGCTATTACGAGTATGTCGCAGGATATTTTGCTTCGTTGAGTTTCCAGATGATATGCATCAATACCATTCAGGTGTATAGTTTTTAATTCTTCCCCTGTTAAAATGATTGCCCCGTATTCGGTTGATTTAGTTGCAAGTGCTAAAGTTAACTTTTGTGGATTTACCTGAGCATGCAGTGGTGAATAGATATACCCTGGAAGTTCTATGCTGACTTCAGGTTCTAATCCTTTAGCTTCTCGTGACGTCAGTAATTCTAAAGAATAACCGTTGTTTTTCAGTTGGGATACATATTCCTTGGCGAAATCATATTCGCCCATTGTATGAATAGCCTGCAGGCCGCCGGATTGCTTGAATTCGATATCTAATCCATCGTTGGATTGAAGCTCCGATAAAATCTGGAGACTTCCCATTTGGAGAGTGGACGTGAGATCGGTCTTAAGTCCCAGTCCAATAGATCCTATTGAGCCTGCATTGACACCAGATGCCTCACCAGCAATTCCTCGACGTTCTATTACGACGACTTTGTATCCATCACGAGCGAGGTGATATGCGATTGAACTGCCTGTTAATCCACCACCTATGATGGCAATCTCGGTGGATATCATTTTTAAACTAGATTTGGGAATAGAAGTCTCCCTTGTCTATCTGTCTCTGTTTCAAAAAGATGTCCTTCCCCTGTTGTTACGTACAAGGTTCGATGCTCAGGTCCGCCAAAAGTACAATTTGTCGGTCTGTCTTCAGGAACATCGTATGCTTCTAGGATGTCTCCTGTTGGTGAAAACACATATATCATTGGACCAGGGCCGCCTTTACGGTAGCCAGCAGTTGCTATTATGTTACCGCCAGTGTCTAATACCATCCCGTCAATTCCTCGATGGTCACCGAAATCGTGTAGTATGGTGTATTGTCCTAAACTTCCATCATTATTGAGTGGATAAGCCCTCAGCTCTCTCTTTTCTTCGGGCCTACGGCCACTTTGAGCCACATATAGTATTTGGTAGTCCAATGAGAATATAAGCCCGTTTGGACGTGTTGTATCGAATGTTACGCGACTTGCGGACCATGATTTATCTGGTTCTGGATCTAATCGAAAAACCGATTCGTGGTCTAATTCCATGCTAACTCTGTTTTCACTCCATGTCCCAGCGGAACCTTCATAATATGGGTCGCTAAACCACACACGACCTCTTGTGTCTATCGCTAAGTCATTGGGGATGTTGAGACGTTTGGATTCGAATGTCTCAACTAATATCGTGGCGCTACCGTCATGTTCATACCTGACAACTCTTCGAGACCCTCCTTCACAGGCGTAAAGCCTACCATGAGCGTCTAACATCAATCCGTTTGCATTTCTTGTATTGGAGTGATAGACAGTCGAGCTTCTGGTCTTAGGATTATAACGCATGATACGACTAGCTGGAATGTGAGTAAACAAAAGACCGCTGCCATCCCAAACAGGTCCTTCCGTGGTACCACCATAGGGGCCGTCGACTAATTTGAAGTTCCAGCTCATTTAATCCTCCGTGTCAGTTCCTTCTCTGGATATAATTAGTATATCCTTTGGGGCGTACTGATCGATAGATTGTAACTGTTACCAATAAGGTGTCAAGACTTAGCAGTATGCTTCCTTGTGCCTGTAGATGTTATATACTCTATATTTGTGTTAAACGATTTAAATAACTGAACGAGCTATATGGCAAAGGAAATATACCATTATTTACGTGGTCCTTCGCTAGATTGTTGGGATTCTTCGCTTAGAAAACTAAGTGGCGTATCAGGAGAGTATATATTTGAATAAAATTGAAGACCGCTGGGCAATCTTGGCAACGGCGTTCTTAATATTATTCTTTAGTGGTGGTTCAAGGTTCTTATTTGGATTCCTCTTGATCCCGATAAGCGATGACTTAAGCGTTACACGAACCGCTTTATCTGGTGCTGCAACAATGTTCATGGTCATATCTGCTGTGTCTATGCCCGTATTTGGTCGACTCTTGGATAAGTATGACATGAAATGGGTGCTAGCTATTGCTGCCATTTTAGGAGTTCTTGGCTTAAGCCTTATGGGTGTGGTAAACAAAGTCTGGCATATTTTTCTGATTTACGGTGTTGTATACGCTATCGGAAACGCAGGCACTTCTACGTCTCCGATTGCTTTAATGGTGAGTAGGTTTTTTGAAAAGCGTAAGGGTATAGCTGTAAGTGCGGCTTTATCAGGGAATGCTATAGGGCAACTCATAATTATTAGTTCATTCACATCTGCCATAACTAGTATAAGTTGGCGTGCATCATATGCAATTCTAGGGATTATTAACTTTGTGACCATTGTTCCCTTGATCTTCTTTGTTTTGAGTGGCAAGAGAATGCAAATAGCTAGTGAAGAAGACAGGTCAACCATAGATATAAACACTGATGTTTCGCACAACAAGTCTGATAATAAAGGTGAAGATTCCCTCAAGACAATTTTCACTTCGCGTCAATTGTTGTTGCTGGTCACACTTTATTTTGTTTGCGGATTCCAGGATTTTTTTGTAGGAACCCATGTTGTAGCGTTTGCCACTGATCAGGGAGTACCTGAGGCACTTGCTGGTCAATTGTTGGGTATGATGGGATTATTAACCCTAGTGGGCGTGCTCTGCTCTGGATTTTTGTCGGACGCCTATGGAGCATCTCGACCTACAATTATATGTTTCATCATTAGAATATTTATTTTCGCATTAATTATGTTATCGAAAGATACGTCCAGCATAATAATCTTTGCATTGGCATATGGTTTTACATTTGCTATAACTGCGCCGCTAACGGTGATATTCTCTGGCAATATATTTGGTTCTTCTCGATTAGGAACGGTTAGTGGATTCATTAATATGGTCCATCAGATAGCTGGAGGTATCGGTGCTCTTGTGGGTGGTGTTTTGTTCGATGTCAATGGGAATTATAATGCCGTTTTCGTATTAATGTTCGTTCTGTCAATTGTTGCATTGTTAGCCTCATTAATGGTGAAGGAAAAGCTCTTTGTTAAACGCCGATTCTAAGCCCACATATTAGGTTTGAATCAACAAGATTTGTTTTTGATCAATTAATATGTCTTTAAATTGTAATGAATCCCATCCTAGATCCTTCTTTCTGGAGAGGACTTGTATGCTTTTCTAGAAGATCGTTGTCGTGTTAAAGTAGGCCGGTAATTAGGTTAGGGAGAGGATGTTATGAAAATAGGTATTATCGGAAGTGGAGCCATTGGAGCACTATTAGGCGGTCACATGACTCGTGCAGGGGAAGACGTGATTATGTTTGACTCCTGGACAAAACATATTGAAACAATGAATGAAGAAGGTTTGCTGATAGATGGTATCCAGGGAGAATATCGTGTGGAGGTAGATACCCGACTGGTTAATGAGTTATCAGCGGTTACAGAGAAATTTGATCTAATTGTTATTGCTGTGAAGTCATATGACACAGTGTGGGCAGTTAACACAATGAAACCTTATCTGGCAGAGACTGGTTTCTTTGTCAGCCCTCAAAACAGTATCAATGAGGAACTCGTTGCTCCTTTGGTGGGAGCCGATCGTTTGATTGGTTGTGTCAGTACTGTTTCTTCTTGGTTAATGGACGCTGGGCACGTGCGTCAAACGGGCTCAATGAGCCAGGCTATAAAAGGGAGTGTATCCTTCACAGTAGGAGAATTGGATGGAAGGGAAACCTCACGGATTCGTGATGTTCAGAGATTATGGAATTGTGCGGGTGAAACTCGAGTGAGTGACAATCTTTGGGGTGAGCGCTGGTCTAAATTAGCGATTAATTGTATGGCGAATCCTTCATCTGGAATGACAGGCCTTAGTAGCCATGAAGTTAGAGCGAATCCAAAATCACGAAGTATGATGCTACAATTCGGTGCCGAAGCTCTTCGGGTCGGACGTACCTTGGGATATAATATACCTTCTCCGATTAAAGGATTTTCTCTTGACGATATTGACCAAGTTGTTTCTGAGGGCAACACAGGTTTGGAAGAGGTTTTTTCTGAGCCCCCGCCCGAAGTACCGGGATATCCTTCACTGTACCAGGATATACTGAAAGGTCGAAGAACAGAGATAGAATTCCTAAATGGTTATGTGGTGAAGAAAGGTAACGAGGTTGGTGTCAGAACCCCGTATAGCGAGGCTGCGGTAGCAGTTATTAAAGGTGTAGAGTCTGGAGAGTTCAAGGTAGGTATGGACAACGTGAGACGTGTGGAAGAAATTGCGAATACATGATTGTCATTTCCGTCTAACTGAAGAGTCTTTCAATATGGTGCAGCAACATATTGAAAAATAAACCAACCGTTGCTTTATATAGTATTATTAGATCCACTTACCTGATTATTATTATTCGTAAAACTTGTTAATTAATTGGCATTGGAGGATAAGTTGAAACCAGTCATAAAAAACTTTAAAGATTTCTCTAATCCTGTACTTGGAGGAGAAGATGGTGTACCAACAGTAGTATCTCTATACCATGATCATGAACCTGGTGAAATGAGCCCCCATCATGAACATGATTGGGAGCACCAAGCATTTATTACTAGAGGTTCTGGAATATTGTGGGTTGATGGAACAGAACACCCGATCACTACGGGTGATTTTGTGTTGGTACCGCCCAATTCATCCCACTATTTTAAAAATACTGGCTCTACCACTTTAAGCAGAGTGACATTCAATCCCATCAGAAGCGAGAGCCATTTAACTTCGTAATCGGCTATATTAGCCATCATCCTGCTTTGGAAGTGTTTTTCCTGTAAATCATTTCTTGTTAAGAGATGAAGGTTGATTTCTGCTGTTTCCAAATATGAAGCCTGCCGTAGCTAGTAGGGTAATCATTCCGGATATCGTAAATGTCGATGCTATACCCATTATTCCCCCTATGGGGCCTAAGAAGAAGGCGCCACTTCCACCTATATCCCAACCTTGCTGCACTGTTGCCATTGCTGGACCACGCTCTTTTGGTCTCACTCTATCTACAATAAGTGCCTGTATACCAGGCTGAATCAAACCAAATCCAATTCCGTTAAGGAAGCCGGAGCCCAAGAATGTTGCCTGGCTATGAGCACCTGCTAATAGAAACATTGATATTGAAGAGGCGACCATTCCCGGAATTACAACTGATGCACGCCCGAACCTGTCGGCAATTGGACCTGAATGACCCATGAGTAAGATGGTCGTGATTGAAAAAGTAGTAAAATAGAGCCCTGGATTGCCAAGATCTCTATCGGATGATAAAAGAGGTAAAAATGTGTTAACAGGTGCCGTGGTAATGGTGTACCCAATAAAAATTACTGTAGGGAAGATAGCATTTCGTGGTATCAATGGTAAGGGTTCTTTATCATCAAATTTCGATGTAAAGTTGGTGTTTGAAGACGATATCTTGGCAGCGGTCACACAGCCCAAAAGGCCGCCAATGGCTGCATATACAAATCCCGTATAAAATCCTAATTCACTCAAGAGCCAAAAAGCAAGGACAGGAGAATAAAGCCCTGAGAGAGCAATGGCAATACCCATGAAACCCATTGCCTCACCTCTTCTGGATTCCGGAGCTAGGTTAGCTACCATAGTGCTGGTAGCTACAGGCCCTATGGCGACACCCATACCCTGTAGCATCCTAATAGGGACCAGTATCCAGATATTGGAAGCTAGTAAATAGAGGAGGTTTGTAACAGCGAACAAGCCAGCACCAGAAATTGCTATACGTTTTGCTCCGAAGGAATTTATCCAGCGCCCGCCAAATGGCCGAACAAGCAATGCCAAGATACCTATTGATCCGATGACTATACCAATTTCCCATTCCTCTCCTCCTCTATCGACAGCAAAAGGAGTGACTAAAGTAAATAAAGCGTAATAACTGACAAACATAAAATGACCAGTTAAGAGGACCAGCATGAAATCGATACTCCACAACTTTTTCGGTGCTTTTATTGTTTGAGGTATGGTCAAACTATTTATCCTCTTTATTGTGGTTGTATTTAGACTTTTATTAAATCATTATATTTCGCATCTAGATTCACAGAAATAAATGTTGTCTTAATTTAATACTAAGTTGAATTTGTATACAACGTTAAGTGACATCCGATTTCGGAGACTTATCCAAAATATCGATGTCGCATGATAATTATACATTTATGAGAGGGGATTCCAATTGCCTGAATATGACTTGGAGTTATCCGGCCCCCTTGACTCATTTTGATGTCAATGCTAGCCTCATGTCTCTGGGAATCCTTATAGTTCTAGGAGTGTACGGTATGAGCAAGATAAATCTGAAAGGATTATCACAGACAGTATTAGGATCAGTATCACCAGATGAGTTAGGCCCAACCCTTACTCATGAACATCTTCTAATAGATTTTGAGTGTATGTTTAACGAACCCAAAGAAGCTTCACTGAAAGGGCTAGCTTACCAGACGATAGCCCTCGATAACCTGGGATGGATTCGTCAAAATTATTTTAGCAATTTGGACAATTTGACGCTCTTGGATGAAACTACGGCATCTGAAGAGGCTTCGCTTTTTATGAGGGCTGGCGGTGGAACTATTGTAGATGCAACCACAATCGGAATAGGACGTGATCCACTTGCCTTGGCAAGAATTGCTAGAAAGACAGGACTAAATATCATAATGGGAGCAGGATATTACGTTGATGCCGTTCATCCCCAATCCATTGAGGATTTAAATGAAACGGACATTGCCCGTCAGATTATAGACGAAATCAGTATAGGGGTAGCAGATACAGAAATTAAAGCAGGTATTATAGGAGAAATTGGATGCACGTGGCCGTTGACAGAGAATGAAAAGAAAATTTTACGAGCGTCAGCTCAAGCACAACAGGAGACTGGAGCTGCGATCTTAATTCATCCTGGGCGTGATGAAGATGCTCCTCGCGAAATTGTTGAGATTTTGGCAGAAGCTGGCGCAGATATAACTAGAACAATAATTGGTCATTTGGATAGAACTATCAGTAATATCAATCTTCTGAAAGAGCTTGCTCAGAGTGGCTGTTATATGGAATGGGATTTATTCGGTAGTGAGAATTCATTTTATCCCTTAAGCAATTTTGATATGCCCTCTGACGCTCAGCGCATAGATATCATTAAGGAAATAATTGCCGATGGATATGCGAAGAAAATTGTAATAGCTCAGGATATTTGTACGAAACATCGTTTAGTCAAATATGGTGGACACGGATATGGTCATATATTGGAGAATATAGTCCCAAGAATGAAAATAAAAGGAATAAGTGAGGACGATATTAACTCTATAATAGTGAAAAATCCGGCAGATATACTGACTTTTGTTTGATTATATTTAATAGTTAAAGGAGGACGATCACATGTCAAAGATAGAAGAGAAAATTATCAAGATAGGGATAACTTTACCTGAAACGCCAGCTCCTATTGCCAACTATGTCCCATTTGTAAGAACAGGAAAGTTAGTGTATTTGTCCGGTTTGGGTCCTGCCGCTGGATCAGATGGAACAATACCCAAAGGTAAACTCGGACTCGACATGACAGTAGAGGAGGGTTACGAAGCAGCCAGATTGGTAGGCATAAATATTCTGTCTAGAATAAAAGGAGCTATAGGAGACTTGGATAAAGTAAAACGAGTCATTAAATTGTTAACCATGGTCAATTCTACCTCAGACTTCGACCAACACCCTACAGTTGCGAATGGGTGCTCCGATTTAATGGTGGAAGTATTTGGGGAAAAAGGCAGACATGCTCGTTCAGCGGTAGGAATGGCTGGATTGCCAAATGGAATCCCTGTAGAAATTGAAGTTATTATAGAGGTCGAAGACTAGGGTTTAGAAATAAATATATTATGTATTGAGTCTTGAGAGGTAAAAATATGACAGAGAAGATACGTATCGGGCTTATTGGGTGTGGAGTTCATGCCTATCGGGTTTTATCTCCATCTCTTACTAAAGTAGAAAACGTGGAATTTGTCGCTTGTTCAGATGTTAATGAAGTTGCAGCCTATAGCATGTCTCAAAACTTCGGATTTAAACAGCCTTACTTAGATTATAATGAGATGTTGGCTAAAGAAAAACTAGATGGTGTTATGGTTGTAACTCCACATCATTTGCTTAAAGAAGCCACAATAGCTTCTATCCAGGCAGGTAACAATGTCTTTGTTGAGAAACCTATGGCTACTAGTTTACCTGATGGCATTGAGATTAGAGAAACAGCGCGTCAGGCAGGGGTTGATGTTATGGTAGGGTTCTGTACTCGTTATGCTGAGGGGCGCCGAACTATGAAATCACTGATTGAGAGAGGTATCGTTGGTGATATTGTACATGTTAACGCGGCAAAAGGAGGAGCACCGTTGCAGTCGTGGCGTGCAGATCCAAAGAAAGGCGGAGGACAATTGTTTTGGCTTGGATCTCATATCACAGATCAGATTTTATGGATGCTAGGTTCAGAGGCTGAACGTGTTTATGGAGAAATCTTCTGGCATCCTGAAACCGGAGCTGACCAAAATTCCGCGTACACCATAAGGTTTAAAGATGGTGTTATAGCTGATGTATTGTGCTCTCAAAATATTGGTGGCGGGGTTGATTTCATAGAAATATTTGGATCAGCAGGAAGAATTAGAGCGGAATGGCCCTCCAATTTTGTTTATGCATACAGTGAAGTTTTACCAGAGTACAATCAGCCTGTGGTAATCCAACCCAAAAACTTAAACCCATTGGAGATGTATGAAACTGAATTAGATTTATGGATCAGATCATTATCTAAGAAGACTGAGCCACCTATGACTGCTGATGATGGAATAAATATGCTACAGATAATTGATGCCGTATTCGAATCAGGAAGAACTGGACTCCCTGTTACTTTAAGCTAGTCTTAACACAGTGGAAATATCAAGCCCCTACACATATAGTGTGACAATAAACTACGGATTCTTTCTCGATCGATAACCTGGATTTATGACTGTATTAGAATGATGCAGGAGATATATTAATGGCTGATACTGCAAGAATAGGATTGATAGGTTGTGGCCACCATGGGAGGAACAACTTATCCCCTGGGCTTGTCTCTCTAGATAGTGCTGAACTAGTTTCATGTGCTGATCCTGATGAGCTGTCTAGATCTAAAGCTAGGCAGGAGTTTGGGTATGATCGAGCTTATTCCTCTTACGAAGAGATGTTAGATATTGAAAGTCTAGATGGCGTTATAATATCTGTTCGTAATGATCAGTTAAGAGAAGTAGCATTGTCAGTAATAGCCAGGGGAACACCTATATTTTTAGAAAAACCTGTAGCCCTCCATGAGGCCGGTGCCATTGAAGTTCGAGATGCTGCAAATAAGGCCGATGTAAAGGTCATGGTTGATTACAGTCTTCGCTTTGCAGAGAGCAGAATGTTCGTGAAGGAATTAGTCGATCAAGGGATAGTGGGAGATATCACTCATATAGTCACAGGTAAAGGGTCTGAAATTCCGAGAGAAGGATGGAAAGGTGACTTGCTAAAGGGAGGAGGCGATATCATGCATCATAGTGTTCACTCTATTGATCAGATTCTCTGGATTTTGAATGCTAAACCAGAGAGAGTTTATTCGGAGATATTATGGCAGCCGAATAAATTGGCGGATTACTGCTCGATGTTTACTGTCCGCTTCGCGAATGACGTTCTGGCTCAACATATTGGCTCTCAGAGAGTTGGCGGTGGAATGGATTTTTTGGAAGTGATCGGAGTATCCGGCCGTATAAGAACTGAATACCCATCTGGCAAAGTGTATGTTCATAGTACAGTTTCTACACAATACAAGAATCCTACCATCTTCCAACCTCAGAAGGACTTGACTATGAAGATGTATTTTGATGCAACAAAGGCATGGATCAAGTCTGTTCTGGATGATACGGAACCCTCAATCAATCTTAATGATGCAGTAAATGTATTGCAGATTACAGACGCAATATTTGAGTCTGACAGGACAAAGGCACCTGTATCATTAGTTTGAACTTATAATGCGTCTATATCTTTTCTTTTGCCTAAATCAACGGCAGCCACCTGAAGCACCGGAACAACTTTAGTTTTTCTTGACAGGTCAAACTGACCTATCTATCCTGACTCCAATGTATGAGAGTGTAAGTCAAGACAATCAACTACGATTCATAAAGGAGAAGTCATTATGGAAGAGAAAGCCCTCTACTTGAAAATGTTAAGGCGTATGATGACTATTCGTCGTTTCGACGAAACTGTAAAGGAACTAGTAGCGCGGGGGGAATTGGTCGGTGCGGCACACTGTTATATTGGCGAGGAGGCGGTTGCAGTGGGAGCTTGTGTAGCACTGCGTGACGACGATTATATTACTGGGAATCATCGTTCCCACGGACACCCTATAGCAAAGGGTGGAGATGTGAGAAAGGCTATGGCTGAATTATTAGGCAAAAGCACTGGTTATTGCAAAGGGAAAGGAGGCTCAATGCACTTAGCGGATTTCAGTATAGGAATACTGGGAGAATCGGGTATTGTAGCTTCTGCTCTCCCCGTGGCTGTGGGTGCAGCGTTGGGCTCTAAGATGCAGGGACATGATCGCGTTGTAGTATCTTTTTTTGGGGATGGTGCAAGTAATCAAGGAGCATGCCATGAAGCAATGAATTTAGCTGCAATATGGAAATTGCCTACCATATTTTTATGTGAAAACAATCAATATGCAGTTACAACCCGTTTTGATGATGTGGTTCCGGTTGAAAATATCTCAGATAGAGCTTCGGCTTATAACATGCCG
>CAYSLK010000150.1:0-12335 GCA_964431885.1 uncultured Dehalococcoidia bacterium
GCGCGAAGCAATAAAGGTCGTAGAGTTATGCGCCATAGTAGGGTACGTCGGCGTTTGTCAGGTTCATCTGGACGTCCAAGGCTATCAGTTTATAGGAGTTTAAACCAAGTTTACGCTCAGGTGATAGACGATGTTAAACGCGTAACTCTAGTATCTGCGTCAAGTCTCGAAACTTCCGTCAGAAATGTAACCGGTACAAAAAAGACTGAGATATCTAAGATCGTGGGTACATTGGTGGCACAAAGAGCAAAAGAGGTGGGCATTTCTTCCGTAGTCTTCGATCGTGGTGGCTATCAATATCACGGACGAGTCAAGGCACTTGCGGAAGCGGCTCGCAAGGAAGGTCTGGTGTTTTAATGACAATGCAAGAAAGAGAAGGGGACTCTGGATTATCTGAGAGAGTGGTGAAAATCTCTAGGGTGTCAAAAGTTGTAAAGGGTGGTAGGCACTTGAGCTTCAACGCCGTGGTGGTGGTGGGAGATGGAGAAGGGCAAATTGGAGTAGGCTTAGGTAAGGCTAACGCGGTACCTGATGCCGTCAGAAAAGGTACCGCAGCTGCCAAGAAAAACATGGTAACGGTAGCGGTGAAGGACAATACCATACCACACGAGGTACTAGCCAAATATTGCGGTTCAATAGTGATGCTGAAGCCAGCGTCTCCAGGTACAGGTGTGATCGCTGGTGCAACAGTACGAGCAGTAGTGGAATTAGCCGGTATCTAAGATATTTTGACTAAAGTGAGACGTAGCAGTAACCCCGTAAACGTAGTTAAAGCCACCTTCAAGGGCCTTCAAAGCATGAAGGATCCTGAATATGAGCTTAGCAAACGTAAAGAACTTGCTGAAAACGCTAAGATTAAAGAAGAGCAACGCCAAAACTATCGGCGAACACGAGCCCGATCCTAGATATTACTAGGATTGATATTTTAATACATTAACTGTCACAAGCTTAACAGGATAAAATAACATAATGACTAAGATAGCTGTAACTTGGAAGAAAAGTGGAATAGGCTTTCCCAAAACACAAAGAAAGGTCATTGAGAGTCTTGGGCTTCGTCGGCTGAACCACACAAAAGTCCATGAAGATACTCCCTCTATACGGGGCATGGTCCACAAGGTACGTCATTTGGTTGAGATAAGAAAACTATAGTGATCAGAATCTGAATACTCGGACATCAATCATATAGAGAGATTAAAGATGAAACAACACAATTTACGGTCTCCAAAAGGATCATCTCGCAATCGCAAAAGAATTGGAAGAGGTGATGGTAGCGGTCATGGTAGTTTCTCGGGAAGAGGAATGAAAGGACAGAAATCTCGAAGTGGCGGTGGAGTACGACCAGGGTTCGAAGGTGGCCAGTTACCTTTAGCAAAAGCTCTACCTATGATCCGCGGCTTTACTAACATATTTAGAAAAGAGTATGAAGTAGTAAATCTGAGCACACTAGCCAAATTTCCCGCTCATACGAAAGTGACCCCAGCTCTCTTAGTAAGCGAAGGCATCATTAAAAACCTTAAAAATCCCGTCAAAATACTTGGTCGGGGAGCGTTAGAGCAACCATTAGTGGTAGAAGCTAACAGATTTTCAAAGTCTGCAAGAAGTCAGATTGAATCCGTAGGTGGTAGTGTGAGGGAAATAAATTAATGCGCCAGGCTCAACCATCGCGTAGTTCCCAGCCCTCCAGAAATCAGCTCATCCAATCCATGATAGACGCCATGCGGGTGCCAGACCTTCGAGGAAAGATATTATTCACATTAGGTATGTTAATAATATTTCGTTTTGTTGCCCATGTTCCTGTGCCTGGAGTCGATACACAGGCTCTATCTCAAGCATTTGAACAACAAGCATTATTGGGGTTTTTAGACCTGTTTAGTGGAGGCGCTTTAGCCAATCTAAGTGTGGCTGCCTTAGGGGTATATCCATATATTACGGCCTCCATCGTTATGCAAATACTGACCCCGGTTATTCCTAATTTAAAAAATCTTGCTCAAGAGGGCGAAGCTGGTCGGCAGCAAATAAATCAGATCACCCATTGGCTGACGGTTCCTATAGCATTTCTCCAAGGTTGGGGGCAATTAACACTACTGAGACAATCAGGAGTTCTACCCGGATTTGATTTTGGTATCAATCTTCCAACGTTCGCTATGATGACTTCAATGGTCGCTGGAACCATGTTCTTGGTTTGGCTTGGAGAATTAATAACAGAGCGCGGCTTAGGTAACGGCATTTCTCTAATAATCTTTGGAGGTATCGTCGCTCGTTTCCCAAGCGTCATAGGTAGTGGATTCTTAGAAAGTGACCAAGCGTCAGGCCTATTGTTGTTAGGTCTATTTGGTTTCGCAATTATTTTCTTGATAGTTTTGTTTAATGAAGCGCAACGCAGGGTTCCCGTACAGTATGGAAGAAGTGTATTCAGAGGAGGGAGAATGCAAAGACAAAGTGGCTCAACCTTCCTGCCACTACGGGTAAATTCCGCTGGCATGATCCCTCTCATATTTGCATTTTCTATAATTATTTTACCTGCAACTGTTGCAAGTTATTTTAGAAATCCCTTAAGTGATGATTTTTTCTCGCGATTTGCCCGGTTTTTATCCACGGCTTTAGATCCCAGTAATTTCCCATACTGGGCCGCAGTATTCGTGCTTGTCGTGATTTTTGCATTTTTCTATACATTGGTTATCTTCCAGCAACAAAACTTGGCTGAAAACCTTCAAAGAAACGGTGGGTTTATTCCGGGAATTAGACCTGGACGTCCCACACAAGACTATCTTAATAGAGTGATTATACGTATAACCTGGGGAGGTGCTATATTCTTGGGAATTATAGCTATATTACCGTTCTTTGTTACCCAAGTTACCGACGTTCGAGCCTTAACTCTAAGCAGTACCAGTTTGCTTATTATGGTAGGTGTTGCCCTAGACACCATGAGACAACTGGAATCGCAACTATTAATGCGAAATTACGAAGGGTTCATTAAATAAACTTTTATTTAACTGTTTAAACAAAACTAATAGGGGAAGTAATTGAGGGTAATTTTAATGGGACCGCCGGGTTCAGGTAAGGGAACGCAGGCGAACCGTATCGCACATAAACTACGAGTTAACCTCGTTGCGACTGGCGATTTGTTTAGACAACATCAAAAAAACGGAACGGAATTAGGACTTGCAGCGCGTGGGTACATGGAACGTGGGGAATATGTACCTGATGGTGTAACGATAAATATGGTATTAAATTGGATTGGCTTACCTGAACAAAGTAATGGATTTC
Organism: uncultured Dehalococcoidia bacterium; assembly: GCA_964431885.1. Classification (GTDB taxonomy): domain Bacteria; phylum Chloroflexota; class Dehalococcoidia; order Lucifugimonadales; family CAUZEB01; genus CAUZEB01. The sequence goes on from CAYSLK010000150.1 coordinate 3,268, forward strand.
TTCTAGATGGTTTCCCACGTACGTTAAAGCAAGCCGAAGAATTGGACAAAACTTTATCGAATACAGGAGGAGTGGATAGAGTACTATTCATCAATGTCCCGCAAACAGAACTTATACGTAGGCTAGCAGGCAGATATATATGTCGTGAATGCCAGACACCGTATCATAGTGAGTCCTCTCCTCCCAAAAAAACAATGTCCTGTGACAAATGTGACGGTGAACTTTACCAAAGAAAAGATGATCAGTCTGACGTAGTGGCCAAAAGAATCAGTGTCTATTTTAAAGAAACTGAACCGGTCGTCGAACACTACCGCAAAAGAGCTAAGTTGGTGGAGATAGATGGAGGGATGTCCATTGAGAACGTGGCTGATAATTTAGATAAGGCACTCCTTTCATGAGATGGAAATGAACACAAACTGAGATAAATGATATAATTTACCCAGGGACTGGTTTTGGCTGGTCATTATGAGAAGTGTACACCACATTTGTTTAGGTGGTTAATAGGATCTGAAAAATTAAATGATTATGGACAAATTGACTGTTAAGAAAATCGAACCTATATCTGCAAGGCGAGTAGAAGGCATTACCATAAAATCGCCTCAGGAACTTATCTTGATGCGAGAAGCGGGCCGAGTGGTCGCCATGGCCAAAGCTTGTCTAATTGAGGCGATACAGCCTGGTATCACCACACGTGAGCTCGATTTTATTGCGGAAGAGTCTATCAGAAACAACGGAGGCATACCTTCATTTAAAGGATACACCGGCGGTATGTCAATAACGCCGTTCCCAGGAACTATATGTGCTTCCATCAACGAACAAATAGTTCACGGCATACCTGGAGAGAGGATATTGAATTCAGGAGATCTGTTTAGTATAGATGTGGGTGCCATTGTCAACGGCTTTCACGGCGACAGCGCCTTTACCATAGGTGTAGGCGCGATCCCACCTGAAAGCCAACACTTAATAGACACAACAAGAGAATCTCTTTTACTTGGAATACAACAAGCGAAAATTGAAGCGAGAATCGGAGATATTTCACACGCCGTTCAAACTCACGCTGAATATAACGGCTACTCGGTGGTTCGTGAATACGTAGGTCACGGTATTGGGCGTAACCTACATGAAGATCCTCAAATTCCTAATTACGGAAAGCCCGGACGGGGTCCTAAATTGAAAGCGGGAATGGTCATAGCAATCGAGCCTATGCTCAATATCGGTGACTGGAAAACCAAACAATTAGGAGATGGATGGACTGTTGTGACTGCAGATGGAAGCCTATCAGCTCACTTTGAGGAAACGGTGGCAATAACCGAAAGAGGTCCTGAAGTTTTGACTGCAGTGGTAAATATTTAATGGTATATCTATGGACACATCTAAAGGGGTATTAGTATTATGAAGGTGTCAGCATCTGTAAAAATCAGATGTGCCAAGTGCAGAATAGTGCGTCGAAAGAGGCGAGTTCTGGTCATTTGCGAAAATGCTAAACATAAGCAACGACAAGGTTAATATTGTAGAAATGCGGAAGGCGGCTGAGGAGCAGTCATGGCTATAATTTCTGGGGTAAACATACCAGACAATAAACGGATAGAAATATCCTTAACACGGATTTATGGGATAGGCCCCGTTCAAGCAAAAGATATTACGACTAGGGCCAACATTGAAGAAAATCCCAGAGTAAAAGACTTAACGGAAGAACAATTAAATCGCATCAGAGAACTTGTAGATAGGGAGAAACTCGTGGAAGGTGATCTTCGGCGAGAAGTAAACTCTAATATTAGGCGATTAATAGATATAGGATCATATAGAGGGTTAAGACATCGAAGAGGGCTACCTTCTAGAGGCCAGCGCACTCGCACAAACGCTCGCACTAAACGCGGGCGACGAAGGGCAGTAGCAGGACGTCGACACACTGTGACAAGGAAATAAATTTTTAATAGGGAAGGCGGAATATGCCAAGGCGACCTAGAACAAGACGTAGAGAAAGAAAATCAGTACCAGTTGGGCGAGCTTACGTTCACTCCACTTTTAATAACACTATAGTCACCTTAACGGACTCACAAGGTAATGTGCTAGCATGGGGAAGTTCGGGAACAGTGGGGTTTAAAGGCTCACGAAAATCGACAGCCTTTGCAGCTCAACGCGCTGCAGAAGACGCGGGCAAAAAAGGGATGGAGCAAGGTCTCCGCCAAGTATCAGTATTCGTCAGGGGACCTGGGCCAGGACGAGAGGCAGCTATACGTTCACTCCAATCTCTCGGTCTGCTTATCACAAGTATTCGAGACGTTACCCCCATTCCACATAACGGGTGCCGACCGCCTAAGCGCCGTAGGGTTTAATTCAGAGGTCAAAAATTTAAGGTAAATATTATTTCTATAAAGCTATACTTAAAAATCTATAAATTCATAAGGGCTGGTTGATAAAGAGATGGCAAGATACACTGATCCAGTATGTCGGCAATGCCGGCGTATAGGAGAAAAATTATTTTTGAAAGGCGAACGATGCTACACTCCCCGCTGTGCAATAGAGAGGCGGAGAAGAGCTCCAGGTGAGGGCACCAATCAACGGCGGCGGCGTTCGTCGGACTGGGCACTGCAGCAAAAAGAAAAACAGAAGGCGAGGTTTTCCTACGGAATCTTGGAACGTCAATTTAGAAAGTATTTTGAGATGGCTAGAATACGGCCTGGGGTCACAGGCGATAATCTCATCCAATATTTAGAACGCCGACTGGATAATACAATCTACAGACTCTCTTTTGCAGATTCGCGGCGACAGGCTAGACAACTAGTAAATCATGGCCACTTCTTGGTGAATGGCAGTAGAATGGATATCCCCTCATACTTGGTAAAACAAGATGATGTGATCACTTGGAAGCATATTGGTGACTCTGTTCCCGAATACATACAAGGGATCACGGACGGTATTCCTAAAAGGCCAATACCGGAATGGTTAACCTTAGACGTCGGTAATTTAACGGGACAGGTTACCACACTACCGGATGTAGCGTCATCAAGTACCGGGATCGACGTGAGGTTAATAGTTGAGTTTTACTCCAAATAAATAGTTGCATCGTATAATTTTCTTAAGCTAAGTTCCGAGGTGATGACTTATGGTTTTAGACTTTCAAGGTCTAATTGATATTGAACAGGCCGATATAGAAGAAGAGCCGTTACCGGCCCCCCAGATTAAAGTTGTGGAAACAGACGGTATGTATGGCAAATTCGTTGTGGAGCCCCTGGAAAAAGGATTCGGTGTAACCCTTGGCAACCCACTGAGAAGAGTATTATACGGCTCCCTTGAAGGTTCAGCCGTTACCTGGGTAAAGATAGAAGGTGTCCTACATGAATATGCCACCATTCCCCACGTAAAAGAGGAAGTCTCTGACTTTCTGTTAAATATCAAAGGTCTAAGACTAAGTTCTGAAGTTGATAGACCAGGTAAATTAAGGCTCGAAGTATCTGGAGAAGGTGAGGTTTGCGCCGGCGATATAATGGCGACTTCTGACTTTGAAGTTGTAAATCCGGAGTTGCATCTCTTCAGCCTAGATTCAGCTGAAGCTAAATTATCTGTGGAATTTCACATCGAAAGAGGAACTGGATACGCCACAGCCTCGTCCAGCCTAAATGAGCATCCAATAGGCACTCTTCCAGTGGATGCAATTTTTACTCCTATCAGAAAAGTAAGTTTTAATGTCGAAAATACTAGAGTCGGACAGAAAACCGATTTCGAAATATTACATCTCGAAGTTTGGACTGATGGCTCCATCACGCCAGTAGAAGCGGTACGTCGAGCTGCGAATATATTGGTGACTCAATTCTTTCTCTTTGCCAACGTCCAGAAAGACACAGGAGATGGATCAGAAGGGCCTCCAATCTCGCTTCGAATCCCTGCTGAGAAATACAATGTATTAGTCGAGAGACTCGACTTAACCTCACGCACACTAAACTGTCTGAAGCGTTCTGGAATAGACAAAGTGGGACAAGTTCTAGAAATGGCTAAACCGGACTTATTGAGCATAAGAAATTTCGGTGAAAAATCGTATGGTGAATTGTTTGAACGTCTACGAGAAATGGATCTTCTACCACCTGATATGGATCCTGACAAACAAGAAGAGGCTGTTGAAGAAAGCGCTGAGTCTAATGACTCAGAATCTAGTACAGCCTTAGAATAAGGAGGTTTCCAAAATGAGACATCGTTTATCAGGTAGAAAACTATCACGTCCAACAGGCCATCGTATGCTTATGTTGCGATCTATGGCGACGGATCTAATAAAACACGAATCTATCCGGACGACTGAAGCCAAGGCCAAAGAAGTACGTAAACTAGCTGAAAAAATGATAACCCTAGGTAAAAAAGGTTCACTCCATCATAGAAGACAAGCTCTAACTATTATAACTGAAGAGAATGTCGTCAAAAAGATTTTTGAAGACCTACCTTCTAGATACGAGAGCCGCCCAGGTGGTTACACCAGAGTAACCAAACTAGGAGAACGAAAAGGCGATGCCGCATCAATGGCGATGGTAGAATTAATCCCTTGATATAATGGTGCTTGATGCGACTAGGGCTAATAGTAGAATACGAAGGGACTAGTTATAGCGGGTTCCAATATCAAATTAACGCAGCGTCTGTACAGGAGGAAATAGAGACTGCAATTAAAAAAACAACTGGTGAGAATTTGAGGTTACAAGCGGCTGGTCGTACAGACGCTGGAGTCCATGCGAAGGGCCAAGTCATAGCTTTTAACACTACATCAAACTATAAGCCAGAGGTTTTCGCCGATGCTCTTAATTTTCATCTGCCTTTCGATATAGCAATAAAGTCGGCATATATTACGAAAGATAGTTTCAATCCAAGGAGGGATGCTTTAAGTAGATTATATAGATATACTATTCTGCAAAGACCTACACGGCTACCATTGCTAAGAAACACGACCCATCACATTAGATCGCAGCTCGACCTCAATCAAATGAGCGAAGCCATGGGTCTGTTCGTCGGTCTCCACGACTTTTCGCGGTTCTCTGGCACCACTGCCGATCCTTGTGCCAGTACTCAGAGGTATATCTACGAAGCATCTATTCAAAAATCAGGTGATATCTTAGAGTTTGATATAATGGGTAATGCATTTCTACCCCATCAAGTTAGACGGATGGTGGGAGCAGTAGTGGCAATTGGGAAAAAATCCCTAAGTCTAGAACAATATAGAATAATGTTGGAAGGAGGTATAAGTGGAATGATTGCACATTCTCTACCATCTAAAGGCTTATGTCTTATGAGCGTGGCTTATAGGGACTTCCCTCCAGAAATTGGTGAGGATAATGACTAAAATAAAATCTTTGCAGACTAAAGCGTCAGACTTGAACCCAGAGTGGCATATTATGGACGCCAATAACAGAACCCTAGGTCGGTTTTCATCTGAAATCGCTCGTCTCTTGCAAGGAAAACATAAACCTATCTATGTCCCACATATGAACACCGGAGATTATGTTATTGTTGTTAACGCTGAAAAAATTCAAGTTACTGGCAAGAAATTAGACCAAAAAATCTACTATCGCCACAGTGGATATCACGGTGGTTTAAAAGAGGAAACTCTCTCTACAGTTCTACAAAAACACCCAGAACGAGCTATTAAACACTCTGTGAAAGGGATGTTGCCCAAAAATGCTTTAGGGAGGAGAATGTTATCCAGATTAAAAATCTATGCGGGTGACGCTCATCCTCATCAAGCACAAATCCGTAATGATCAATAATGTTCCGAGGCAGAATTATGTCAACCGCTAAAATATTTAACTTAAGGAGTTCCAATTGAACCAACAAGAGCGCTATTACTATGGTAAAGGCAAAAGGAAAAGCTCTGTTGCAGGCGTTAGGCTTTATTCGGGTGGTGGTCCAATCATAGTTAATGGAAAGCCCATTGAAGAGGTCTTGCCCTGGGATTCATGGCAAAACTTAATCAACGAGCCCTTTCAGGTCACCAATACTATAGGGCAATATAGAGTCTCAGCGAAAGTAACCGGTGGTGGTGTCGTTGGCCAAGCGGGTGCGCTCAGACACGGTATATCAAGAGCTCTTCTTGAAGCTAGTCCAGACTTGAGGGCGTCATTGAAAAAAGCTGGATTATTAACACGTGATGCTAGAGAAAAGGAAAGTAAAAAATATGGTCTTAAACGTGCTAGAAAAGCTAAACAATTTACGAAACGTTAAACTGTGATCATCCTAAATCATTTAATACCATTCTAGCACTACACTACTGTGACAACTGAGATGACACCAGCCAAATCAACAGATGAAAGATCTACCAGTCACGCACATCGTCTATCAATGGCAACAGAAAATTACTTGCTCTCTATTTTTCGTATGGATGAGCAAAATATAAGAGTTAATTCTACCCAATTGGCTGAACATCTGAAAACACTGCCTGTTGATGAAGGTCTAGGTACTTCTCTACCTTCAGTTCTTGGAATGATTCGGAGAATGGTCCGCGAAGGCTTGGTAAATACTACAGCGAATAAAGACGTCATTTTAACACCACTAGGCCTCAAGTACGCTGAAAGTATAGTTAGGCGTCATCGATTAGCCGAAAGAATGGTCGTTGACATATTGGGATTGGAGCTTCACAAAGCTCATATCGAGGCTCACAGGCTCGAACATGCAATATCACCGGAACTAGAGGAGAAAATTGTTGCGAAACTGGGAAACCCTGTGACTTGTCCGTTCGGTCACCCAATTCCAGGCAGCGCCTACCGCCCCGATGAAAACGTTATTACTCTTGACAAAGCAGATGTAGGTAAGGATTTTGAGATTGAACGGGTGCCAGAAGATCATCAAGATCTCCTAGAATATTTTGTGGAGAACAATCTTATACCAGGGCAAAAAATACGGGTCAAAGAATCTTCAATGGCTAGGGGAATCATAACATTGCAATCTAAAGACAACGAGGCCGTGTTCAGTTTTAGTATTGCCGAATTAATTAGGGTTAAACTTCCATGAATGGCACCAGTAAGATTCGACTATAGACGCATCGTTCTCTAGCGCCCTGCTCCTCTAATCTTGCTTGGACCTTAAAAAGGTCACCACTTTCCACCTATCTTCCTCGGTCAATAGTTTGTTGAACGCGGGCATCCATGACGGCGATGGCAAATCTCTCAAGCCTGCCGCAAGTCCAGGTTGACCACCAAAACTAATCCAACCAAATACTTTCCCTTCTTCCCCATTCATGAAAGCTTCTCTAACAGATCCTTCCAGCAGGTTTCTGGGTTTAGCTCCCCCATAGTCATAGTTGTTAATAGGCCCTTTACCATCCAAGTGTAGTCCATGGCAAACAAGACAATTTATGTTATACAGATTTTCGCCTTCTGAAATAGCCCGAGCCTCGTCATCAGCAACACTTTCAGGAATCGCCATTTTCTCATATGAGGCTATATCTTTATAATGCTTTTCCTTCCCCGTAACTGGAACGGAATCAGATGGGGAAAGTAATCTAGGTATTTCTTGAGATCTAATTGATGGCTGATAATGCATCTCGGAAAATATTACGACGGCATGTGTACCCGACTGAGGAAAGGCAGGTAATTTGAAACTTATGGAGCCTCCAATATTAGTTTCTCCCGTTGTTTTATTATAGCAAGCGACAGAAAACAAAAATATAGATACCAATGCCAGTAGAACCAAAGTTCTTTTAACAATCGTCACGTATGTTAGATACTTAAGTCTGCCTGACTTTGGGTCGGATTGTAACATCTGAAAATTTCTCACTCCCACCCTCGTTTGGTATCTTCTGCGCCTGCATTCTTTAATACTTGTTCCGCATTTTCAGCCCTGTCTTGTTCTGCTGTTACGGTAACGCCTATATATCCATCCGTGATTCTGGAATCGTAGGCACCCATAAAAAGACGAGGTAATCTAGACTCGAGTAGGATACCAATTACTGTAAAAATAATGGCGCCTAACATTGAACCTTCATAAAGAATTATACTCATCGGTGGAATAGACAAAATCGGTTTGCCTCCAGTAACCATGGGATAGGCAAGCTGAGTTCCAGAAGTGAGTACAAGAGCGACTATAAAACCGCATGCGGCTCCAATGAGAGGCCATCTGAACAATTTGTGTACAGGTTCAGCTTCACCGAATGTTCCTTCAGGGTACGGAGTATCAGTTAACACCTCGTACTCACTGGAACTATAGCCAGCATCTTTCAAAGAATCCATAGCATCGGCCGCCGCATCTTCACTGGTGAATAGTCCTAAAACGCTTCTTTTTGCCATAATATTGAGCCTCTTATTCTCTAATTGAAGCAGGAACAGTGATCCTGCCGATTTTTATTTCATCTCTAAATACCATCCCCTCCTTGACATCAAAAAGAGGAATGAGGGGAAAGACTTTAGAGAAGACTAGAATGCCTAACGCCACAAATGCAAAGGTTTCCGCAACTAGTAGTATTTCTATAATGCTGGGTTGGTACGTACCCCAATCGAATGTGAATGCCTGTCTTCGTGCAAGTCCTGGTATTATAATTAGGAATCGCTCCAACCACATTCCAATATTAACTAGAACTGTCGTCCAGAACATCCACTTCGCACTTTTCCGAACATTTTTAAATAACCATAGTGGAATCGGAATAAAATAGGATGTTAAAAGAAAAACAATGAAAAGAAATCCATATGGCCATTCGAAGACTTGAAGTTCCCTCAAAGCTAGCTCAGGCGCTTCCAAAGTATATATAGCGTATAGGAATTCCAAGGCGAAAAAGAAGAACCAAGTGGTAGCAACAACTATCAACAATCTACCGATCGCATCGAAATGATCAGGCCTTATGTATTTATCATATCCCTTCCACATCCAAACCATCAGTGCCATGACCATAGCAACTGCAGAAACACCAGAGTGTATTGCTCCAATAATAAAATATGGAGCGAATATGGTAGAATGCCACCCCTCTACGCCAATCTGAACAGCAAAGTCCCAGGATACTATACTATGTACCGAAACAAATACAGGTAAAACTAAAGCCGACAAGAGAATACCAGCCACACCCTGTAATTTCCACTGCCTAGGGGTACCTCTCCATCCAAGGC
>CAYSLK010000151.1:0-6704 GCA_964431885.1 uncultured Dehalococcoidia bacterium
ATCTTTCGTTAAATGTGGCATACCTCAGTCTTTTTTAACACTATTCGTGTTACCTGTTTTAGTCTTGCTATTAGGTATATTATTTACAGGTCTTTATAGCTTTGTCGTGACTTCAGCCGGTTGGGCATTTCTTGAGCCTGCCAATGTGGATGAGACACTAATTGGTTACGGTAACATTAGGTTCGCTAATATAATAATAATCGGACTCTGGGCGCCTTTCGCTGAAGAATTGTTTTTCAGGGGATTTTTGCTACCAGGTTTGATAAAGAGTTTAGGAAATACGGTGGGTATTTTGGTCGGATCGTTAGCTTTCGCGTCTGCTCATTTGAGTTTAGGCTCTTTTCTCCCGATATTTGTAATAGGAATTCTATTGTCATTGCTTTATCTTTTCACCAGATCAATATGGCCGGGATTGGTTGTTCACTCATCCCAAAACACCATCATTATAGTAATGAGTTTCATTTACTAGTATGCCAAAGTCAGTTAATTTCTGCTAAACTCGGATGGGGTTTCGAAACAATAAACCCTGTCAGAATAGATAACATGAAAACTTAGACTTTTATTCGTCGTTATAAGGTATCGTTAACCTGTGTAACGATTATATTAAATACTTGGCTAAAAGGAAGGTCATTGATGCGAATCCTGGGATTATTTAGGCAGCCAGATATAAATAAACTTATGGAACGAGGCCAGTCTGAAAAAATTATTAAGATTCTTTCAGATTCTAGACACGAAAATTTATATGACATGGCTCGTTCTGCGTTGATAGAATTAGGCGAAGCTGCTGTTCCAGACCTTATAGCTAGGCTCGATCATCCAGATCAACATTCGCGAAAGATAGTTGAAGATATACTGTGTGAGATAGGTATGTCTTCAGTCGAACACCTTCTACCAACTCTAAAAGACCCTAATTGGGAAGTAAGATTATCTTCAGCAAGAATAATGGGAAAGATCAGGCCTAAAAGCGCGGTAAAACCATTGGTAAATTCCCTCGCAGACCGTCATAGTCAAGTTAGATTAATGGCTCAACGATCATTAACGAGGTATGCATCTGACATTGTGGCTGAATTGACTGAAATTTTTGATAAACAAGGAGATCAACAGAGGATAGGTATCGTAAATGCATTAGGTCAAATAGGTGGTGGTTTGGCCATAGATAAACTAATAGCTTCTTTTAAAGACAGGAGTGTTGAAGTGCGTAGCTCTTCAGTAGATGGCCTAAAGCAAATAGGTGTGCCAGCTATTAATGCACTAGTTGTAAGTCTTAAAGATGAGGATGTAGAGACTAGAAGATATGCTGCTTTATCCATTGGAGGTATCAAAGAAAGTAGTGCCACTTCTGCCCTTTTGGATGCGTCTAATGATAAGGAGTGGAGTGTACGTAGGGCAGTGACGGAGTCGTTGGGTCATCATGACGATGTAAGGAGCCTAAAACGATTGGAAGATATTCTCTTCAACGATCTGGATGAAGATGTTAGAGCTAGTGCTGCAACTGCTCTGGGCAATTTGGTAGGACAAGACTCAAATGTAGTTGCTCCACTCATAGAATCTCTAGAATCTGGTTCAGCGGCTGTCAAAGCAGCTTCAATTAGAGGACTGATAAATGTGGGTGAATTAGCTGTTGATCCTTTAGTAAGTAAGCTTAAAACGGCGAATGCCGATACAAGAGAAGACATAGCAGGTATATTAAAGAGCATTGGGGCGGATAGCGCTTTAATCCCGTTGATATCATCTTTAAAGGAAGAAGACTTTAATGTCAGGAGTGCGGCGGCAGAAGAACTTGGCAAACTGGGAGATCCTCAAGGTATTCGACCTTTACTGGTGGTTTTAGACGATTCAAATCATGAAGTACGTGCCTCTGTTACGAAGGCACTAGGGATGATTGGCGACTCAGAATGTGTAGATCCAGTTATAAGGATGCTTAATGATCCTTCAGAATCTGTTAGGGATTCTGCTATGGTCGCATTAACTCAGATTGGTAAGCCAGCTGTGAATTCCTTACTTAAAGTCATTGATTCTGCTGATACTAAACAACAAGATGTGATCATTTCGGTTCTAGGGAAAATAAAAGACTCCAGAGCAATAGGTAGGGTAATGACGGCACTGGAGGGGGTCGAAGAATCGACTAGATTAATAGCTGCAGAAGCACTTATTAGATTTGATTTATTGGCAAGTGAGCCTCTTAATAAGCTAGTTGAAAGATCTCAAGGGAATATAGAGGTACTACTTCATGCTCTTCACGCCCTGGGTGAAATAGGTAGTGAACAATCTATTAAAGTTCTTTTAAGGACGCTTGGTAATAAAAACGAGACAGTACGACTTTCAGCTGCAGAAGCACTAGGGAAAATTGCGGGCAGCGCCGTCGAACCACTGATCAATAATCTTAGAGATGTTTTTTGGGATGTTCGGTATGCTGCAGCTACTGCACTAGGTCACACAAATGACGAACGAGCTATTGAACCTTTAAATATAGCTCTCAAAGATGAAGAAAGATCTGTACGTAATGCTGCAGCAAAGTCCCTTAATCAATTGGGTTACGATAGAAAGACTAGGAAAAGCTAGTCAAGTCTGATCGAAAAAATAAAATGATTGTAGAGGCCTATAAATGATGAATCGTATTGATATTAAAATGCAGGAAAACAAGAAATTGGGTAAGCTGGCCTTGGTACCTTTCCTTACTGCAGGATTTCCTGATATTGAAACTTCCGAAGAATTGGCTGTAGCTATAATTGAAGCAGGTGCCGATATGCTAGAACTAGGTGTCCCTTTTAGCGATCCTCTGGCTGATGGCGCGACAGTTCAGTTAACTAGTCTGCAGGCACTTGAGCGCGGAGTAACACTAAATACTTGCTTAAAGATACTCGATAAGGTACGGAATCGTGGTGTGAATGTTCCTTTGATATTTATGGGATATCTCAACCCATTCATCCAATACGGTTTTGAGAGATTTGTTTTGGACGCATCTAGGCTAGGATTGGATGGAATCATTATACCGGACTTGCCGGTTGAAGAAGCTGCTAAGTATCAAGATGTTTGCGAGAAATTTAATGTTCATCTCATACCTCTTCTTACTCCCACGAGTACAGATAGCAGAATAGCTTTGACGTGTGTAAGAGCGAAAGGTTTCATATATTGTGTTAGCATTGCAGGTGTGACCGGCGATAGAAGAGATTTAGCTCCGGGTCTCTCAAAATTAGTTAGGAACATCCGTAAACATACGGATTTACCGGTTTTGATTGGATTTGGTGTCTCAACTCGGGAGCACATTGAGGATATCAGCGGGTTTGCAGATGGCGCCGTGGTTGGAAGTGCTTTACTTAATGTGATTATAGAATCCACGGAAGATAACGCGATTCAGCCAGTCAAAGAGTTCATAAGCCGTTTACTATTGGAACCTGACCAGTCAAGAGGCGAAGATGTTTAAAGTTAGAGGCGTAAGAGGAGCTACTACAGTTGCGATTAACAGTAAAACTGAAATACTTGATGCGACTAAAGAATTATTGCAAAAATTAAAAGAATTAAACAGTATTGATACTAGTGATATTGCTGCGGTGTTTTTCACCACGACTAGAGATATTAATGCTGAATTTCCGGCTGTAGCAGCACGACATATTGGATGGACCCAAGTAGCCTTGATGTGCGGTCATGAAATGGATGTTCCTGATGCTCAACCGCGATGTATTCGGGTCCTCGTACTGCTTAACACGGAGAAATCTCAAAGTGATATACAAAATGTCTATCTGCGGGAGGCCGTTAATTTAAGATCCAGAGGTATTAATGATAATTGACATACTGTTTAAATAGGAGTACGATTTCTGCATGAGAAAAGATGGATCGCAAGAGTATTTTTGGTTGTACCTTTATACCAGCTCAAGAAGAGCCGGTAGGAGGCAAGGTGTCTGTTCTTAGTTAACAAGACTAAATCACTGAATCACCAAGACCCCGACCGGTTCAACCGGTCGGGGTCTTCTTTTTTTGAGTTTCGAAATAACATTTAATAAAGTAAACATATTAATACATTGATAGGATATCAATATAGGAGATTTCCAAATGCAACAATCGGCTACTAGAGATGTTCACATTGAGAGCATGACTCCTTTGATTGCCCCAATTGAACTAGTTAATGAAATACCGATAAGTTCTGATGTCGAGAATACCGTTCTTATGGGTCGAGAACAGGTTAAAAGAGTTTTAAACGCTCAAGACCGTAGGCTAATGATTGTGGTTGGGCCTTGTTCAATCCATGATGAAAAAGCCGCTCTAGATTATGCTACAAGACTATCAAGTTTATCCCAAAGTTTGAGCGACAGATTATTAATTATAATGCGTGTTTATTTTGAGAAACCTAGAACTACAGTAGGTTGGAAAGGATTAATATACGATCCAAATCTCAATGATACTTTCGATATTGAAGGGGGATTAAAGAGGGCTCGCAAATTACTATTGAAAATTGGCAATATGGGTGTCTATGCGGGCACGGAATTTCTAGATCCTGTTGTTCCTCAGTACCTTGCCGGATTGGTCACTTGGTCCACTCTCGGTGCAAGAACTACGGAAAGTCAGACTCATAGGCAGATGGCTAGTGGACTCAGTATGCCTGTCGGCTTCAAAAATGGAACGGATGGTAACGTGCAAGTTGCAATTGATGCAATGATTTCTGCACGATCTCCTCACGGCTTTTTAGGCTTAGATAAGGAAGGCAGAACGGCCATTGTAAAGACGCTTGGTAATCCGGATGGTCATTTAGTGCTCAGAGGTGGGAACGCTGGCACAAATTTCCATGCAGAAGCTATCAACCAAATCAAGCATCAATTAGATGCAGCTGACGTTCGTTCCCAACTTCTTGTAGATTGTAGTCACGGAAATTCCAACAAAGACCACACCAAGCAGGCCTTAGCTTTTAAGAGTGTTATATCCCAGAGAATTTCAGGTAACGAGGATATAATAGGTTGCATGATAGAAAGTCATATCAATCCTGGGAATCAGAAACTGGGCAGTGATTTAGATAAATTACAATATGGCGTGTCTGTCACCGATGAATGTATAGGCTGGGAAGAGACAAAAGAATTATTGGAATGGGCCTACGATAAGGCAGGAGGCATTGTCAGATCGACAAAGAATAGTTGAATTGATGTAGCGGGAGAAATTTGTAGAGTCTGGGATGTTCAAAGAGGTAGGATGATCCAATCATAGACTGAAGATTAAACTTTTTATTAGAATACCACAACAATAAATAAGTCATTTGTATTCCTGTAAATATAAACAAAGAGAGTTATGCGTATACATGAAGAATTCAGTAAATATTCGTCCTTGTCTGATAGTGTAATTACAATCGGGGTATTGGACGGTGTTCATAAAGGTCATATACACCTTCTAAAGACGCTTATTTCCGAAGCTCGACGAACGGGCAGGCAATCTGTAGTGGTGACCTTTAAAGAACATCCGGCGTCCATCGTAAATGCATCATACAAACCTATGTACATAACAAGTCTTGAAGATAGGATAGCTCTTATATTGGATTTGGGTATAGACAAAGTCGTTCCCGTAACGTTTGATAGAGAGTTTTCTATGATTTCGACCGAAGAGTTTATTACGATATTAAAAGAATATATGAAAATGCAGACGCTGGTTGTAGGTCCTGATTTCGCAATGGGACATATGCGTCAGGGTGATTTGACAACCCTCAGAAAGTTATCCGATCAAATGCAGTTTGCTTTACATGTCGTCGACAATCTAGAACTATCACGACAACTTGTCAAAAGTACAACTATACGTAATGCGATAGAATCTGGATATGTTGACGAGGCTGCGAAATTATTAGGGAGAAATTTCAAATTAAGAGGGACGGTTATATCTGGTGATAGACGTGGAAGGACACTAGGATTTCCGACGGCCAATTTGGATGTTTCAAAAGAGATGGCTGTTCCAGGAAATTCGATCTATGCCACTTGGGCCTATGTTGATAAAATTCGTTACATGTCTTCCACAAGCATTGGAACTCGGCCCACATTTGGCAGAAACGAAAAGACGATAGAGGCCCATCTCATCGATTTCGAAGGAGATCTTTATGGAGAAGAGTTATGCCTTGAATTTGTGGAGCGATTGAGATCGGAGGAGAAATATGAAGATATTAAGGAATTACTCTTACAAATTGAAAGAGATGTAACTAAAACTAAAAAGATATTAAGTTCTTTATAAAAAGTATTCCTAACAGTTGTAAGGAATAATCAAGGAGCCCTGTAGGACATTATATGGAAACTAGAATGGTTCTAATATAATTGCAAACAAGTGGGAATTACGGAGCATTATATTGAGTTTAGTGTATGTCACGAGTGTTGATTGATAGGATGGATTATATGGAATGTGAGATCTGAAAGATTGGAATATGGAAGTAAAATTGGATAATAAAGAAATCGAATGGATATTGAAAAGAGGAGTTTCAGAGGCAATAGTTTATACGGAACTTGTTGATATGATAGGTTCTGGGAAGCCTCTGCGTCTAAAGATGGGTTTCGATCCTAGTGCCCCTGACATACATTTGGGACATGTAGTAGGACTAAGGAAATTGAGGCAGCTCCAAGACCTAGGACATAAAGTTGTTCTCATAGCGGGAGATTGGACAGCTCAGATAGGAGATCCAAGCGGTAGATCTCAAACTAGACCACTATTAACACAGGCTGAAGTTGAGCAAAACTCACACACTT
>CAYSLK010000152.1:0-6502 GCA_964431885.1 uncultured Dehalococcoidia bacterium
GGTATAATCAGTTATCTTTGCCTCTACATCCTTTGGATCTAATCCAAAAGATTCATCAATCTCGGATATAACCGGTACTGCACCAACCGCTATAACAGCAGCGGCTGTTGAGATATAAGTATAGCCAGGCACTATAACTTCGTCTCCAGGTCCTGCACCAATTCCAGTTAGAGCACAAACGAGGGCACTTGTACCCGAATTGACCATAACAGCATACTTTACATAGAGGAATTTTGCGGCTTCCTGTTCAAAAAGTACTCCTAGCCCTTCGTTGGCGTCGTTATATCTAAAAAGCTCCTGCTTAAATAGTACTTCAGAGACCGCAGAAACTTCTTCCTCTCCGATTATACTTGGGCCAGAAACTCCACTGGATATTGGGGACTCAATGACTGGCAGTCCTCCATCTATGGCAAGCTTTCCTTCA
Source organism: uncultured Dehalococcoidia bacterium (assembly GCA_964431885.1). Lineage (GTDB taxonomy): Bacteria > Chloroflexota > Dehalococcoidia > Lucifugimonadales > CAUZEB01 > CAUZEB01. The sequence continues at coordinate 425 of CAYSLK010000152.1, forward strand.
TCCATTTGATCACCTCTAAAACTCATTTTACGCCTCTTTAAATTTATTCCAGTTCCACTAATGGATCACCTAATGAGACCTGTTGGCCTGGCTCTGCGAAAACAGTTTTAACTATTCCAGACCAGTCTGCCCGGAGATGCTGCTGCATTTTCATGGCTTCGAGAATGCAGATATCATCTCCTGTAATCACTTGATCCCCGGTACTTACTGCCACGGAAACAATGATTCCTGCCATTGGGCAGTAGAATACTTTTCCAGAAGCGGGAGTGTCTGAAACAGGATCTGGGGTTGTTGTAGAACTTAAAGAATCACTTGATTGATCAGTAACTAAGTGATCGGGTTCTGTAACTGAGTCAACTTCTACTAGGACAGTTTCGCCATTCACCGTAGCCCTGATGGGGCGTTCATTCAGGTCTTCGATATCGACTGTATACCATCTACTATTAACTTGTACTCTTAACTTAAAATTTCCCATATTATGACTTTGAAATCTTACTTAATTATGACAGCAGTGATAGGAAAATACCCGCGACCACTGCTGATCCTATCACACCTGCTACATTTGGTCCCATAGCGTGAGGTAATAGGAAAACTTTCGGGTTATTCTGTTGACCGACATTATGAGAATTTCGGGCTGCCATGGGAACAGCAGATACCCCAGCTGACCCTATCAGCGGATTAATTTTGTCTTTGAGGAACAAATTCATTATTTTCGCAAATACCAATCCACCGATAGTGCCAGTAGAAAATGCGACCAGCCCTAAGGCTAAAATTAGAACTGTTTCAAGTTTGAATACATTATCGGCTGACAGTTGTGCTCCCACTGTGATCATCAAGAATATGGTTGCTATGTCTAGTAATTCGTTTGAAGAAGCTTTACTTAACCTAGGGACGACACCGCTTTCCTTGAATAAATTCCCTATCATAAACATACATATCAGTGGAGCGGAGTGAGGAACCAGTAGGATGATACCAATCATAGATACCAAAGGGAAAGTCAATTTTTCTAAGCGCGATACCTCCCTTGGCGGTTTCATTTCTATATCTCGTTCTTGTTGAGTAGTTAATAGTCTCATTAAAGGCGGCTGAATAAATGCAACTGACGCCATATAGGAATAGGCCACGACTGCTGTAACTCCTAGTAAATGAGGGGCTAATTGGGCGGATAAAAAGATTGTCGTCGGACCATCTGCGCCACCTATAATGCCAATAGCGGCAGCCTCCTTAAGCGAAAATGGATCTACACCGGGGATTAAACCCACGTATAGTGCTCCCCAGAATGCCACAAATATCCCAGCTTGTGATGCAGCTCCTAAAAGAAGTGTTTTAGGATTGGCGATAATCGATCCAAAATCGGTTAGAGCGCCTAAGCCAAGAAAAATTAAAGGTGGCAGTATGTTCCAAAAAGAAAGACCGTAATGAAAAATTATTCCGAAAAGACCAGATTCTTGAAATGCGTTCGGATCGGAGACAAAATTAGTGAGACCGGTCAAGGGTAAGTTGGTTAGTATTACACCTAGACCAATAGGCAGCAACACGTATGGCTCAAGTCGCTTGAAGATTGCGATAGAGATGAAAATAGCGCCAACTACAATCATGAGAATATTGCGCCAGTCCATTGATGCTAGTCCGGTATGGCTCCAGAGGTCTATAAATTCTTGCAATTACATCCCTTTGACTCAGTCATATTTAACTGTTAATTCCACGGAGTTCCTATTTTTCAAGTGCGTCTCTTGCTAAAAGAGTCCCTATCGCTACAACGGCTGCCGTTGCTTTTTCATGATCTTCTTCTTGATTGCTGGATATCAATTCGGAGTTTTTGTTATCAATGTAATTGGCAAGGAACCTAATAGCTGGAACAATTAACATTAATACGATTAATGTTACGAACGCCGTACTAACTCCAACAAGTGTTAATACCAGAGCTTCGTTAAAAATAATTTGATCTATGGTATCACCTCGTTGCACCTTGGTATAAACGGCACAATTGTACACCAAAACAATACTTCTCAGCTAGTATTTATCCATGACAAATCTTTTAATTTCCGTGATACTTTAGTGGCAAGTATATTGATATACTTATATAATTGTCTACGGTTGTATCTAATGTAACTAAAGGAGAAGAATAAATGTCGAAAAGAATTGATTTCAATTGCGATATGGGAGAAAGTTTCGGCATGTATAAATTGGGTTACGATGAAGAAGTTATTAAACATATAACTTCGGCAAATATTGCATGTGGATTCCATGCTGGCGATCCGCAATGGATGCGGCGGACTGTTGAGTTGGCTGAGGAATTCGGGGTGGGCATTGGTGCCCAGCCCAGCTATCCAGATTTACAGGGATTTGGCAGAAGATATATGGCAGTTACGCCGAATGAAGCGAAAAACGATCTAATTTACCAGATTGGAGCATTACAGGCTTTTACAAAGACAAAAAAACTTCAACATGTGAAGCCGCATGGCGCTTTATATAATCGTGCAGTAAACGATGAGGCACTAGCCACTGCTATATGTGAAGCTATACTCGAGGTAGATCCAGACATGATTTTATTGGCGTTATCTGGATCTAAATGTGCAAGTATTGCTGAGAATATGGGGATTAGAGTCGCAAAAGAAACTTTTGCAGATAGGGCACTGAATTCCGACGGTACGCTGGTTGCAAGAAGCCAGACCGGATCTGTTATTCATGATGTTTCTGTCGTAGTTGAGAGAAGTATTCGTATGATAACTGAAGGTAAGGTGTTGACAATTGATGGCTATGATTTAGAACTAGAGGCTGATAGTCTGTGCCTGCACGGAGATACTCCAGGATCTGTAGAAATGGCCTCGTTACTTAGGGCAGGATTAGAGTCAGCAGGAATTGAAATCACGGGAATTGGTCAGATTTTATGAGTAGTATATTTGATGGATTACGCTTTTTACAGGCTGGAGACCAAACTATAGTAGTCGAAGTTGGTGACTCTATAAACACTGATGTAAATTCGATGGTACGTAAAATAAATCTTACTATTCATGAAGCGAATATATCGGGTGTGCGCGAGATAGTCCCGACCTATCGATCCCTTCTAATATATTACGATGCGTTAGTAATATCTTCTTCGGATTTAATAGACCAAATTGCTTTGATTGAAGAAAAGCGAGTATCACCATTAGCCTATAGGCAACGCCTTATCAATATTCCTACCCTGTATGGTGGTGAATATGGTCCGGATTTACAATTTGTGGCTAACCATGCAGGCTTAACCATGGAAGAAGTAATTGCGATTCATTCGGGTACGGATTACCTTGTGTATATGATGGGCTTTAGTCCAGGATTTCCTTATTTAGGCGGATTGTCCTCTAAAATAGCGACTCCTAGATTGGAAAGTCCTAGAGCTGAAATTCCAGGAGGATCCGTAGGAATAGCTGAAAACCAGACAGTGATATATCCAGTCAGTAGTCCTGGAGGTTGGCAATTAATCGGATCTACTCCTCTAAGCTTTTTTGATCCCTATACTGATCCACCCGTAATTGTCAATCCGAGCGATACTATTAGATTTGTACCGTTGGAAAGCGAGAGTGAGTACTTACGGATTAAAAATGAAGTAGGTAACGGCTTATTTAAAGTTCATGCCGAGGATATATGATGAGCAACGATATATTTGAAGTTATAGAACCAGGACTCCTTACCACTGTGCAGGACCTAGGCAGATATGGTTTTCAAAAGTACGGAATTCCTGTTTCAGGTGCGATGGATACTTATTCACTTCGACTTGCGAACATATTAATTGGCAATGCAGAAGAAGAGGCTGGATTAGAAATCACAGTATTGGGCCCCAAGTTACGTATCCTTGCACGTAGTTGCATCGTGATCACCGGTGCGGATATAGATCCAAAAATTGATGGGCATTCTGTAAGCCAATGGGTGCCAATAGATGTCCATCCCGGTAATATCCTAACTTTTGGAGCCGTAAGTGATGGGATGCGTTCTTATGTTTCCGTGGCGGGCGGTATAGATGTACCTATGCTATTAGGCAGTCGATCTACATATACTAAGTCTAATTTGGGTGGTTATCACGGTCGTTCCATGAAAATAGGTGACATTATAAAGGCGAATTGTTTGAAAACTAAAGTGGAAATCAGTGTTAAATCATTACCCAAAACTCTTGTGTTTTATCCATATGGACATGTACACAATTTGAGAGTCGTACTTGGTCCTCAAGACAAGGCTTTCACCGCCGAAGGTATCAGTACGTTTCTGGATTCTGAATACATCGTGTCTATTCAGTCTGATAGAGTTGGTTATCGGCTAGAAGGACCAGTTGTTGAACACAGCAATGGATTCGATATTATTTCTGATGGTAGCTCATTGGGTTCAGTTCAGATTCCCGGAGATGGTTGCCCTATTGTTTTGATGTCGGATCGAGGAACAACTGGCGGTTATACGAAAATTGCGACAGTGATCAGTACTGATATTTATAAACTGGCTCAGGCGATGGCCGGTGATAGAATAACGTTCACTTTGGTTAATATCGATGAAGCGGAGAATCTTCTCCGTAAAAGAGAGACTAGTATTACACAATTTGCTAACAGTGTTCGATGTCCTAAATCTGACAAGAAACTTAAAGTTTTAGTTAATGAGACCTCATACAATGTAATCGATATGGATGGTGAAGAGATAGTCCCAATGAGTTCTAGAACAGGACAGGTTAGGCACATGATGACAGCGAATGTATCTGGCCGGAAGTTTTCCTTTAACGTTCAGATCGAATCCGAAGATTGATTCGATCAATATTAGCCACCTCATAAGCGAAAGATAAGTCGTTTATAGGTAGGACAGGAGAAATTATGAGTAAGCGTATAGCAATAATGGGTGTTGGGGCTGCCGGCAGTTATATAGGAGCCTATTTAACCAAATCTGGGTACGATGTGACACTCATTGATATGTGGGGAGAGCACGTAGAGATGATGAATCGAGACGGGCTGAATGTCTCTGACTCAGATGGAACGTTTACGGTTCCTGTCAATGCAGTACATCTCTCTGATGCTGAATATCTGTATTCACCTTTCGACATAATTTTCCTGGCAGTTAAATCCTATGATACTGAATGGGCTACGTATTTCATCAAGAGGTTTCTATCACACGACGGAGTTATAGTAAGTGCACAAAATTGTATGAATGACGGGTTAATTGCGTCGATAGTTGGATATGAAAGGGAGCTTGGGTGCGTAATGTCCAGTATCACTGTCAGTCTCTGGGAACCTGGTAATGTAAATAGGAAACTTGTAGATTTAAATAGAAGCAAACCGTCAGGAACTAGAAGTGAATACACTGTATTTAGAGTTGGTGAGTTGCACGGTAGAATCACGTCACGCGTCGAAGAAATTACAGAAATATTATCTACTGTAGACAACGCCAAAGCCACTTCAAATATTTGGGGTGAACGCTGGTCAAAACTCACCACGAATGCCTGCGGTAATCCAGTCACTGCGATGACTGGTTTGGGGTCTAAGTCTATTGCTCAAGATGCGAAAGCTAGGCTGATACAAATACATATAGCAAAAGAAACCTCGATTGTTGGGTTAGCCAGTGGATTCCAAATTGAAACGGTGCAAGGAGTGTCAGCCGACGTTTGGTCAAAAGCAGACGATGGCTCCGTATATGAAGAACTTGATGCTATCTTAAGTGCTGGTGCAAAGGCTTCAGATTGGAAGTCCTCGATGGCCCAGGACGTGAGTAAAGGAAGAAGGACAGAGATAGATTTCATGAATGGACACATAGTTGAAATGGGCCGTCGTTTGGGGATATCAACTCCGATTAATAAAGCAATAGTTAATATGGTGCAGCGTATAGATTCAGGGGAAATAGCCGCTCATCCATCTAATATTGATAGTGTCTTAATTGAATCTGGCCTCCCGTTTCAATAAACCCTGAATCTAATATTACCTGAATGATACGATATTTAGAAGATAAATGATGGATCTACTCGGTAATCTCTCACATTGGATTTCAAGTTTTGCGGAAAGCGAATGGGCGCTTTATGCTATAGGAATTCATTGTTTCACCGAATCAATTTTTAATCCTATCCCTCCTGAT
>CAYSLK010000153.1:0-9164 GCA_964431885.1 uncultured Dehalococcoidia bacterium
ATCCAAAATCATATCCCCGGAATCTGTTCAATTAAATGGGGACCTTAAAAATGGGCCGTCAGTAGGAACAGGCCCTTGGATATTCAATACTTTGGAAAATGACGATGTGTATAAATTTGAAAGAAATGTTAACTATTTCGAAAATGAATTACCTTATGTTGATAGATTATTGATAAACGTAATTAAAGACCCCGAATCCCGAATAGCAGCATTCAAGGTTAAATTAATAGATGTAAAGGAAAAAGAGTATCTGTCTATCGACCAGGTGAACACTGAAACAGGCCTATCGGAGGTCAATTCAATCAGTATAAATGAACAGGGACTGGGGATGTCTTTATCTTTAAACTTAAGGAGATATCCTTTTAATAATTTGAAGGCAAGAGAAGCAACATTTCTTGCAATGGATCCCTGGAGTGCAGCGAAGGTCGTGTGGTCTGATACAGCTTATGTTTCACTGGGGTTTCCTTCTATACAAATGGATTGGCTACTTAAGAATGAAGAACTACGCAAGTTTTTTAATCAACCAGACCGTGCTCGTGACGTAATGAGATCTGAATATTCTCAAAGTCTGATACCCGTAACTATATCTGTAGGGGATTTTGGAGACATGTACCTAAGACATGCAAAATATATATCAGACGAATTGAAATATATAGGATTTGATCCAGTGATTCAGATAGTAGATAGACGAACGTATGGCGAAGACGTTTGGCTCAAAGGGAACTATGCGATTGCCTTAGGACCAGTGCCACCCGTCAACTCTTTAAATAGATATTTGATACCTCTGCTTCATAGTGAAGGTCTTTGGAATTCTACCAGTCATAAGGACAAATATTTAGATGGTCTCTTAGAGGCTCAATCCAGAGAGTTAGATCCAACGTCTCGCAAAGAACTATTACTTGAAATTCAACGTGTAGTTTTAAGGAAGGCTGTTCTCTATATGCCTGCCACGAAGGTCACAGTATGGATGTGGTTACCTAGAGTGCAAAACTTTTCACCGATGTTCGAAGGTTATGGGTACTCACATTGGGCGGAACTTTGGTTGCAGGATCGTAACTAAATATTTCACTAGAAACACTTACATATATCATTACTATATTCATTTCTTGGGGCGGTCTTCTCTACCTGGTTACACCTTTGATGTGATTTTCTATAGCGTCTTCCAGTCCTGTCCAAGCAAGAAGCGCGCATTTAATCCTGATAGGAAATTCTTTTACTGCCTGTAAGGATAAGAGTGCACCGAGTCGTTTAGTGTCAGAGTTAGAAATAGACCCTTCACCTAAAGAAGCCCTAAACAATTGAGAAATAGCAAATATGTCCACTAGTGGTCTGTTTTTTATGGACTCAGTCAACATAGACCCAGAGGCTATGTTAATACTGCATCCCTCACTCTGGAGACCGATTGTTTTCACTCTGTCGTTACCTGACAATTGTAACTGTATACGGACCTCGTCTCCACAAAATGGATTAATGGCTTCTCCAGATATATATGGTTTGTTAAGTTCTGTGCTGTTTCTAGGGTGGCGACAGTGGTCTAATAGTGTCTCATGATAAAGCTTATTTAACTTATCGAGCTCCATCCTTGAAATACCTCACAGCTTGTTCTAAAGCCTCGACTAATATGTCAATCTCGTCTGTACTATTATATAGATAAAAACTCGCTCGCGCCGTGGCTGCGACGCCGAGTGATCGTACTAATGGCATAGTGCAGTGATGACCGGTGCGAATAGCTATTCCTTCCCGGTCGAGAATAGTACCTAGGTCATGAGGGTGTACGTCTGGGGTATGAAATGATATTATCCCACCTCTTAATTCTGGAGACAAAGGGCCAAAAACTTGAATGTCGTTGAGAGCAGAAAATTTTTCTAATGCGTAGTTTGTCATATTTATTTCATGCTCTCTGATATTTTTCATACCAATGGCATCTAGATAATCAATTGCTGTGCCAAGTGCTATGGCATCGGCTATATTTGGAGTACCGGCCTCAAATTTCATAGGTAGATCATTCCATGAAGCGGCGTCATAGGTAACCTCCAACACCATTTCACCGCCCATAAAAAGTGGCTCCATATCTTCCAATATTTCACTTTTCGCATAAAGAACTCCAATTCCAGTCGGGCCTAACATTTTATGACCGGAAAAGGCGAGAAAATCGCAATCCAGCTGACCTACATCCACGGGCATATGAGGCACACTTTGTGCGCCGTCTAACAGGATTTTGGCACCTACAGAACGCGCCTTTTCAATTAATTGAGCTACTGGATTTATAGTACCTATGGAGTTGGATTCATGGGTAATAGTTAACAGCTTGGTCTTCGACGAGAATACCGTGTCAATATTTGTGAGATCCAAAGTTCCATTTGGTTTCATTTCAAGGAATCTAAGAGAAGCTTTCTTTTCTCTAGCAATCCTTTGCCATGGTACTAAATTACTGTGATGTTCCATTGGAGAAAGAACAATTTCGTCACCTTCTTGTATATTGATCTCTGCCCATGTTCTAGCGACTAAATTTATGCTTTCTGTGGTGTTACGTGTCCAAATAATTGACTCGACGGATTTCGCATTTATGAATTTGGCAACTTTGGCACGAGCTTGCTCAAATTTGGCAGTAGATTCTGTACTTAAGGCGTGAACTCCTCTATGCACATTGGCGTTGAATCCTTCGTAATAATCAACTAAAGTCTGTATGACTGCACGAGGCTTCTGCGATGTCGCAGCACTATCCATCCAAATAAGAGGCTTCCCGTATACTTGCTTTGAAAGTACTGGGAAATCCTTTCGTATTGTATTCACATCCAGCATTTAATAATCTCCAGCATAAGTGTACTCAAATGGCATTACAGTTCGACTTCTATGTCATCGCCCGTGACTCGCACATTAAATACGTCTACTGGCACTACTGCAGGCAGTGCTGTAACTTTACCAGTCCTGACGTCAAACCTGGCTCCATGCCTAGGGCATTCTATTTCACAACCATCCAACACGCCTTGATCTAACGATGCTTCATCGTGCGTACAAATATCATCTATAGCATAAATTTGACCATCCACATTACATAAAGCAACAGCTCTATCTCCATATTCGTAGACTTTTGATGACCCGGGTGGTACTTCGGATAGTTTACCTAACTTTATATAAGTCATGTTCTACTCCTCTGTAATTTAATTCTTAAAGTATACGGGACTACTGGTACTTACTGGGGTAGTAGTTTTCCTTGCAAGGTCTTCAATGCTTGTTGAATTTAAGATATCATTCACAGCTGCTTTTACAGTACGCCAGACATCTACTTGCGTACAAACAGAGGACTGAACACATGTATAAGTGTCAGTCAAGCATCCCACAACTGTTAAGGGTTCATCTAAGCATTCCATTACCATCGTTAGACTTATGTCTGACGCATCCATGTCCAGTAAATGACCGCCTTTCGGTCCTCGTTGGCTTCTTATTATACCTTGCCGACTCAGTGCTAACAGAACCTGTGACAAAAATGCTTCTGGAATGGACGCTCGCCTAGCAATATCATTAGTCCTAATGGGATTCCCATTTGCGTTTATCGCTATGTCGATTAAGGCTCTTACACCATAGTCGACTTTCATAGGAATCTGCATTTCAACACCTCCTAGACGATAGATTAATCTTTCTATTCAGTTGTAATCGGCTTTTTCTTTCCATGTAATGCTGAGGCTAACGTGTGCCAGGCTAATACAGCACATTTAATCCTAGCAGGGTACTGAGAAACACCAGACAGCACGCTTAAATCTCCTGGCAATTCATCGGTTACTTGGTTTTCAGGAGTTTTTATCAGCATATTACGAAAAGACTCGAAGGTTTCCGTAGCCTCTTTTACTGTCATACCGTTTATGGTGTCGGTCAGCATGGAGGCAGAGGCCTTGGAAATGGCGCATCCCGATCCTTGAAAACTTATATCAGATATCTGTTCGTTTTTGAGCCTAATATATATTTTTACTTGATCACCACACAAAGGGTTGAAACCTTCAGCGGTAGAGATATCTCCTTGTAATTCACGAAAATTACGAGGATGTCTATTATGATCCATCACTATTTCTTGGTATAACTCATGTAGATCGAACATTGTTACTCATTAAAATTGGAATTTATATTTAGGTAAGGAATTCAAGAAAAGTTCCTCTAATGATATGCGGAGATCCTCAAGCTGGACTCGATCTAAAACCTCTCTCGCAAATCCAAAGATCAATAACTGACTTGCCGTTTCTAAGTCGATTCCCCTACTTCTCATAAAAAACACTGCGTCTTCGCCAATGTTGCCTGCATTGGCTCCATGGCCGCACTTAACGTCGTCTGCATATATAAATAAAGCTGGCTTACTATCTACTTCAGCATGCTCAGATAGAACTAAGTTTTTATCATCCTGCTGCGAGTCAGTTTTAACGGCACCTTCTCTAACCCAAACAGTTCCCCCAAATACGGCTCTTGAATGTCCATCTAAGATTCCTTTATAGTACAACTTACTAGTCGTGTAGGGTTTAACATGGTCTATATTAATAAAATTATCGACATGTTCTCTGTCTGTGGTGAGATATAAACCATTAAGTTCACATTCACTTTGTTGTCCATTTAATTTGACATACAGATCGTATCTTGCAAGGCCAGTAGATTTTTGGAAAGAGGTAGATTGGAAAGTACTTCCATCGCTTTCATTTATTCTGGCAACACCTACATGTCTACCGTTAGGACCTTCCTCAAGCAATCGATAATGTTCGACATAAGCATTGCGTTTAAGCTCTATTTCAGTAACAGAATTGGTGAAGTGGATAGTATCGCTGTGACTAACATAGCTTTCAATTATTGTTGATCTACTAAACTCATCTGCTATAACTAACGTTCTAGGATAGCTTGCAGCGTATTTATGGCAATCCGTAGATATGAATAGCAGGTGAATTGGACGCCTTATCGTGGCGCCCTTCGCTATATGTATTATAGCTCCATCTTGTAAAAACGCTGTGTTAAGAGCTGTGAATCCATCTGAAGAGGCTTGAGCTAAAGATCCCAGATATTCCTCTACTAATGGATGTCTGTTCTGGATTTCTGTAGCTATATTACTTACTACTACGTCTTCCTTCGTATCTTCATTATTAGAATGATAAGACGAATAGTGACCATCTATAAAGACTAAGTTTATCCACTGGTCGCTCCAGGGAGCTATTGCTGAAATGTTGGATACACGATTATGTTGATCCTCACTGCTCGGAGAATATAGGAATTCATGTTTCGCGATCTCCCTGATGTTGGTATATTTCCAATTCTCATTACCCTTTCTATGAGTTGGTAATCCCAATCGAGTAAAGCTTTCTATACCCGTCTTACGGAGATTCTGTAACCATTTATTATCCTTCACAAGTGAGGTTTGATTTAGGGTTTCAAATTGTGATTTGTAATGGTTAATTTTAGTTTGGACCTGAGCCATATGAGTAATATTCCTCTCTTTACTTTGGACCACCCACATCTGGGGTTATCCAGTCGTAACCTTTATCCTCAAGTTCTAACGCTAATCCTCGGTCTCCAGATCTAACGATCCTTCCGTTAATCAAGACGTGGACGTAGTCTGGTGTAATATAGTTAAGAATTCTCTGGTAATGTGTGACGAGAACAATTGAATTGGTGGATGATTTGCAATGGTTAACACCTTCGGAAACAATTTTTAAAGCGTCAATATCTAACCCAGAGTCCGTTTCGTCTAAAAGGGCTAAGGTTGGCTGTAATAATGCCATTTGAAGAATTTCGTTCCGTTTTTTTTCTCCACCAGAAAAGCCTTCGTTTACTGACCTTTTAACAAGGTCTGCTTTTACGTCCATCAAATCCATCGTGCTCTCTAGAACTTTGTCAAACTCTCTCACTCTTGTTTCTTTAAGGCCTTCATGTAGTCTCTTAGCATCATATGCTGTCTTCAAAAATTGCCATGAGCGAACCCCTGGAAGTTCCACAGGATATTGGAACGCTAGAAAAACTCCCTCTCTTGCGCGTTCTTCTGGCAACATATCGACTAAGGACATGTTTTTGTAAAGAATCTCGCCATCGGTTACCTGATATTCAGGTCTTCCTGCTAATACGTTAGCCAATGTGCTTTTACCTGACCCGTTTGGTCCCATTATGGCGTGAACTTCTCCAAGATTAATTTCAAGGTTGATCCCTTTTAATATTTCTATATCATTTATGGAGACGTGAAGATTCCTTATACTTAAAAGTGATACTTGATTGCTATTGTTTTTCATTTAATCAGCCTACCGTTCCCTCTAGATTGACTCTTAATAACTGTGAAGCTTCTGCAGCAAATTCAAAAGGTAATTCCTTGAATATGCCTTTGCAGAATCCGTTAATGATCATGTAATTGGCATCGTCAAGCCCTATCCCTCTTTGTTGTAGATAAAATAGTTGGTCATCATTTACTTTTGATGTCGTTGCTTCGTGTCCCATTTGTGCTGTAGGATTCTTCACTTCGATGTAAGGAATGGTGTGAGCGCCACACTTGTCTCCTATTAGCAAAGAATCACACTGAGTGAAATTTCTGGCATTTTTAGCCGTTGGCATAATGTTGACCAGTCCTCTGTAGGTATTTTGACCTTGGCCTGCTGAAATTCCCTTGGCTACGATCGTACTCCTGGTGTTTTTACCAACATGGATCATTTTGGTGCCTGTATCTGCCTGTTGGTGATTATTAACTAAGGCAACTGAATAAAATTCTCCTATTGAATTGTCACCAGTCAGATACACACTCGGATATTTCCAGGTGATCGCTGATCCTGTTTCAACTTGTGTCCATGAAATCTTTGAATTATTACCTTTGGCATTGCCCCTTTTTGTTACGAAATTAAAAACTCCGCCTTTTCCGTCCTTATCGCCAGGATACCAGTTCTGAAGCGTTGAATACTTAATTTCTGCGTTGTCCATGGCCACTAGTTCTACCACTGCTGCATGTAACTGGTTGTTTTTTCTCATAGGCGCCGTGCAACCTTCTAAATAACTCACAAAACTTCCTTCATCTGCTATTATGAGAGTCCGTTCAAATTGTCCAGAATCTAAAACGTTGATTCTGAAGTATGTCATTAATTCAATTGGACATCGAACTCCGGGTGGAACATAGACAAATGACCCGTCGCTGAATACCGCTGAATTTAAGGTCGCATAAAAATTATCGGAATAAGGGACAACTGAACCCAGGTATTTCTTTACCAGTTCTGGATGATTCTTTATAGCTTCGTTCATTGAACAGAAGATGACACCAGCTTTCTCTAGCATATCTTTATAGGTGGTAGCAACTGACGCGCTATCCAGGACAGCATCGACCGCAACTCCTGACAGTTTCTTTTGTTCTTCTAGTGGAATACCGAGTTTGTCAAATGCCTCCAATATTTCCGGATCTACTTCGTCGAGACTTTTTGGTCCGTCTTTTTGAGATTTAGGTGCAGCATAATAAATAATATCCTGAAAATCTATTGGGTCGTAATTTATATTGGCCCATTCTGGCTCTTTCACACTTAGTTTATTCCAATGTCGATAAGCCTTTAATCTCCAGTCGAGCATCCATTCAGGTTCACCCTTCTTCATGGAGATAAATCTGACTATATCTTCACTAAGTCCTTTAGGTGCAATGTCCGACTCAATATCTATCTCAAATCCCCATCGGTATTCTTTTTCTTGTATACCTGTTTCTCTAGATATGACCTCTTGATTGGTCATAAAGCTTTTCACCTCTTCAATTAGATTAGTCGGTTCTTGATTAATTAAGTCAACAATTGATTTTAAATATATCAGCCTTCACTATAAGGGTCAAATGACTATTATAACCAATTATAAATCATTGTAGCTGCAACAATTCCAGTAGCTGCAACAATCCCATAGGTAATCGAAGTCACTTATGTATCTCTTCTCATCTTCCTTTTAAAGTTGTTCGAGTAATTGTGTAACTTAAAATAAGCCCATGTTTTACAGGTTAGCAATATTTTTTCCAATGTGGTTAGGCTAATACGCTCGTCAAACACATTATAACCTGATTTTTCAATACGGTCTAAAATAGCGCTGTAAATTTCATAGAGTACGCTTACACAAGGCCTCGTTTCTGGTGATAACAGAGGTATCAAAGAGGCCGCACTGTTAAAGTATCCCTTAGCCCGTTCAACTTGAAAATTCATTAATCGATTAAACGAGTTTGATTTTTCACATGACATTAAAGCTTTATCAGAGTACCCGTACTCTCTAATTTCTTCGTATGGTAAATATATTCTGTTAAGTTTGGAATCTTCCTTGACATCTCTCAAGATATTCGTTAACTGCATGGCTATTCCAAGATCTATAGCATATTGTTTAGCTTCCAGGCTGTTATAGCCAAATATTTCTATGCAAATTAGTCCAACTATTGACGAGACTTTGTAACAGTAGTTGTAAAGCTCCTTAAAACTGTTTATTCTTTTGAAATGCACGTCTAGCAACATCCCATCCACAAGTTCAAGAAAGTAAGAGTTGGGGATACCGAATTTCCTAGATGTGTCTGCCAAAGCAATTAGAATAGGGCTATCAGATTCAGATTCGTAAATGTTCTGGATTTCGCGTCTGATTTGGTATAATTTGCGATCTCGATCTTCAACCGGTTGGATATTGTCTGCTAGATCATCACAATATCTGCAGAATGCGTATACAGTATAAATTGCCTGTCGTTTATCATGAGGTAATGTTCTGAAAGCATAGTAAAAATTCTTTGCATATTTTTTCGTAACATTTCCACAAAAACTGTAGGCCTGTTCCAAGATCGTTGACCTTTGAATCATACGACTTCCAGTCTCACTTGATTAGTGTCAGTGTGTTGTAAATGCGAGTAGCTTAGGATCCCAAAATCTGAATCAGTATTTCTCTATTTGGGACCGGGGCATTTTCATCTAGTTCAACCATGAAAATACTTTGCCATTTTCCTAATGCTAGGTTCCCATCAATAACGGGTATATATTCACTCGACCCTAGAGTTATGTGCTGGCAATGTGAATGTCCGTTCGGACACTCATCTTCATGCATGTTTACAGTACGCACTGCGAAGTCATTATGCCTATAGTTTAGGCGTTTAGGGGCCATTCTTCTGATCATCTCACACATGTCTTCTATAAGTAACGGCTCATTTTCCTGAATAGTAATTGCGG
>CAYSLK010000154.1:0-14685 GCA_964431885.1 uncultured Dehalococcoidia bacterium
ATTTCACAAACCAGAAAATGTGCTTTACGTTGTGAGTATCACCGTTCATGTTTACTCAGACTATGCTTAATAGAAATCAAAGACTTAGAATCTGAGTTGTTGTTATATTAGAGATTCACCGCCAGAACCAGTTGATGTCCTGTCGGTGTGTTAGAGTTGCAAGAACTGACCAAAACTAGGAGCGCTTTATGATATCTCTCAAAAGGAATAGAAAAGGACAATTAGTCGAAGCTAGGGGGATACGGACGAGAAAACATTCTAGGTATCGACCTAATCAAAAAGAATCATTCAAAATCAGCAGAAGTAAATTCGAGGATTTCTTAAACTGCAGACGATGTTTCTACCTTGACCGTGTCAAAGGACTGATATCTCCATCAATACCTGGATGGACGCTAAATGAAACGACAGATATGCTCCTTAAGAAAGAATTCGATCACTGTAGAGAAAAACAGATTCCACATAGGATATTTAAAAAAAATGGACTTCACAATATTGTGCCATATAAACATGATAGCCTTGATAATTGGAGAGACAGTTTACACGGCGGATTGAAATATGAACCTGCATATTCAAACATAATCCTCCACGGTGGCGTGGATGATATTTGCTTTGATCTTGATAAGAATGAACTTGTAGTCATAGAATTTAAATCGCAAGCGAGCCGACGACCGGTGACTACGGAATATTATCTAAAGGGGTACTATAGAGATTCTTATAAAAGGCAAATCGACTTTTACGTATATTTGTTGTCTGGTTTAGGATTTGAGGTTTCTGAAATCGCCTACTTTTATGTTTGTAATGCTAATCGTAACGCGCCATATTTTAAAGGAGAGATGCTTTTCGAGGAAGAATTGATCCCATATAAATGGGATAAAAGTTGGATTGATGAACAGATCATTGAGATGCTGAAGGTCCTGAATGTGGAACACATCCCGGAATTTAATCAATCGTGCGAGAATTGTGCATACTACAACCAGAGGTTTCTTATGGAAAACATCTTATCCGCATGAAGGCTTGTGTAATATGTCAATCAGCAATCCTCAAGTTGGGAATAAATTCGCCTCTATCGGAATGATGGGGCTTTATTTAGAAGGGTTTCCATTTTTTCATCGGCCTGTTGTTGAGTAAGTTTCCCTTCTTTAACAGCGGCATCAAGTCTAAGTTTAATGTTTTCCAAGGAGGGTTTCCCACGAGGATGACCTTTCAGTTTGTTCTTCATATTTAGACGGCCTTCTAGTCTTCTATCGGCCTGTTCGTTGGTGAGCTGTCCGTCTCTTTTTATTTCCTGGAAAATAGTTTGAATAGACTCAATTTTTGAATTCGTTTCAGTCTCGCTGTCTGGTTCTGCGAATGCGACGGTAGCCGTGACAATTATTACAGCAACGAGTGTGAGAGCAATAGGAAGCAGTATTCGTAGTTTCTTCATTATGTTAGTTCCTCTGGAAGATCTTCAAAATTACCCCAATAAAGAGCTTTATCATGATCTTTATAACGCAGACAATTCCAAAAAGGGTAGTGTGATTTTGAAATTAGCTTAAATTCACCCAGACAAAATGTCAAACAAATTACCGACGCCACCGCCGTCCTCACGAAATAACTCAGTGTATCCACAGTTGGTACATGAAGCTGTGAGAAACTTTTGGTTTTGTAGATTAAAAAACCTTGAGATTCCGGACCCTGTTGTTCGAATTTCCCCAGATTTGAATTCTGTAGTATTACATTTAGCACAAGCAAATTCCCTTTTCATAATATCTCCTTCTTCCCTCTCTACTTATTTCTCTGACGATGGCGATCAGTTGCCGATAGTAGTCTCTTTCTCAGACGAAAATTCTTAGGTGTTGCTTCTAATAATTCGTCTTCAGACAAGAAATCTATCGCCTCTTCTAGGCTCATCTTAACAGGTGGACTCAGTCTTTTTGTAATGTCGGCTGTTGATGAACGCATGTTAGTAAGTTTTTTCTCCTTGCAAACATTGATGGCTATATCCTCTTCGCGGGGGTGCCTGCCTACGATCATTCCCTCGTATACAGGTGTACCTGGTTCTATAAATGTTTCTCCTCGCCCTTGAGCGTTGATGAGGCCATAGGTTACCGCTATACCGCCCTCTGATGCTATCAGAACTCCTTTAGAAGGATTGTCTATTTCACCCTCTAACTTGCGGTAGTCTGAAAACAATGTGTCCTTGGTACCGTTACCCCTCGTACATTTTGAAAAGAAAGAGCTAAACCCTATTAATCCTCTAGTTGGGATTTCATACTCCATATGAACGTCGCCATCATCACCGTAGTACATATTGGTCAAACGAGCTAGATGTTTGGCTAGATATTCCGTTAGTTGACCTACGTATTCTTCTCTTGTATTGATGATTAGTTTTTCGAAGGGTTCATGGAGATAACCGTCTACATATCTTGTTACAGGTTCTGGTCTTGAAACCTGAAATTCGAACTTTTCTCTTCTCAAAGTTTCTACTAGTATTGCTAGTTGCAATTCTCCTCTTCCCGATACGAGAAATGAATCAGGACTGGAGGTTTCTTCAATACGAAGACTGACATTCGTTCTAAGCTCCTTTATTAACCGTTCATGTAAATTTCTAGAAGTGCATAACGTCCCTTCCTTACCCATAAATGGTGAAGTATTCACACTGAATGTCATTTTCACTGTTGGTTCGTCTATATTTATAGAAGGCATTGCCTCAGGAAGATCAAAGGAAGATATTGTGTCTCCAATAGAAACATTCTCTATACCTGATATCGCGACTATTTCTCCCAGAGGTGCACATTTAACTTCTATACGTTCAAGACCACTGAACACAAATAACTTTTCTAAAGTATGAGGATTTTGGTTACAATGTCCTTTGCCTAAAAGGGCAACATTTTGTTTGGCGCTTATGTTACCTCTCGAAACTCTACCTATGGCTATTTGCCCCAAATAATTATCATAATCCAAAGCAGCGACTAGCATTTGCAGATGTCCTCCGGCGTCGCCAGAGGGTGTTGGGACAGTCTCTATGATAGTCTCGAAGAGAGGTTTCATATCTAGTTTGGGATCCCCGACATTTTTGATCGCATAATTTAGTTTTGCGGACGTTAAAATGAGCGGAAAGTCCAGCTGGTCAGCATTGGTAGCTAATTCGAGGAAAAGATCGTGGACCATTTCAACAACTTCGTCTACACGCGCCTCAGGACGATCTATTTTGTTAATGATAACTATGGGCGTTACCTCTTGTTCCAAAGCCTGCTTCAATACATAATGTGTCTGGGGCATAGGACCGTCAACAGCATCAACTAATAATAGGCACCCATCAGCCATATTCATGATTCGTTCGACTTCTCCACTAAAGTCAGCATGACCAGGGGTGTCTATAATATTGATTTTTATATCGTTGTAATACACAGCTGTATTCTTTGCCAGTATAGTAATGCCCCGCTCCTTCTCTAGCGGGTCGGAGTCCATTATCAACTCACCGACCACTTGGTTTTCCCTAAAGACTTTACCTTGTTTTAGTAGTGCATCTACCAAAGTGGTTTTACCGTGGTCTACATGTGCAATTATGGCCAGATTACGAATAGAATTGTCTAAATTTATGCTCATATATCTCCGTGTCATCCAGATAATACTGTTGTTACTATAATCATTTTACCAACATTCCTAAACATTGTAACTGACTGACCCCAATCACTGATATCAGATTATACAGCCGTCAGAGTATTCTTGGATCAACCGGTTTACCAAGTCTGGAAGCCTCGTACATAGCATTAGCCACTTGGAGCGTATGCAGAGAAAAGTCTATATCCATCATAGGTTCTTCATCATAAAGAATACTGTCTATAAAATGTTTTGCCGATCCATTAAATCCCTCGATCCAATCCATAGGAACCTGTATACCTGTGATATCGGAACTTCTCACTAACATAACCGGAGGAAGATCTAACATCTCACCTGTACATCGGGTGACATATATGGCTCCTTTGGAGCCTTGGATTTCGAAGAATTCATCAGATGGATAATATTTGCCTCTGATCGTCATTTCTGGAGCAGATGAGTAGTCAAATATTCCTAGACAATTCGCTCTTTCAAATTTCCAGATGGCGGCACTAGGAGTGTCGTCCAGTAAATTATCGTTTTGCGTAACGATGCTCTGGACTTGTTCTATGTTTCCTAGCCACCAAATAGCTGTGGCATATTTATGCCAACCATCGTCGTAAAGGAGTCCACCTGCATGGAGCGATGGGTTATTCCTCCATATAGCTGCTTCAGGAGTGCTTTTGAAATCTCTCTCAGACTTCTTACCTCTGACTGTGCGAATACGAACCATAGATGGTTCCCCTATTAGATGTTCCTCCATCAATTCTTTTGCTTTCATTATCGGTGGGTAGAAAATAAAGTTCTCAGTCACCCTGAATTTGAGATTTGTTGATTTTAACGCATTTGCTATCTCTCTGGTTTCTTTTAGTGTTGATGCGATCGGTTTTTGGCAGGAAATATGTTTCCCAGCTGAAAGTCCATCTAAAATTTGTTGAGCGTGTAAGTATGTGGGGCTAAGTATTTCGACAGCGTCCACATAACTGCTATTGAGGATATCGTCATAGTCAGAATATATTTCAGGGGATATTCCCCACTGACTTGCACGGAATCTAGCTCTTTCCATATCTGGATCGCATAGAGCCACTATCTCACATTGGTCATGTTGTAAATAACCCGGCACATTAAGCTGCGATATTGTTCCACATCCAATTATTGCGAGCTTGACTTTGCGCAAATCCAAACCTCCAATAGGATTTCGATCCTAATCTTTCTAACTTACTATGTTTTAAAAATAGATTAGGGCTCAGATTGAGTTTGCATGTTAACATAAGGACTGTACTAAGATTCAATAACTATTGTATTCACGAATGAACTATTAAATGTTTAATTTTACATAAGAGGTGACATAGTGAAGTTATTAGTTGTTAGCGGCGGAAGGCATCCATATGAAGAAACCACACCGATTTTAAAACAAATGTTGATAAACGCAGGACATGAAGTGGAAGTTACAGATGAATCATCTATTCTAAGTCGACCTGATGAATTACACCTATTTGACGTACTAGTATTCAACACACTGCGGATTGAGGATAAAGTGCTTAAAGAAGATGAACAAATAGGCATGAAGGAATTCATTAACAGTGGAAAAGGCTTCGTTTGCATTCATATCTCAGGCTGTATACCTGAGGAATGGACCGAATACCGCCAAATAACCGGCGGTGGATGGGTTATGGACACAAGCTACCATCCTCCCTTCGGAAATGTAACAGTCAATATTGAAGACAAACTTCATCCAGGTGTGGAAGGTGTAAGTGATTTTTCTACCAACGATGAACTTTACATGGGTATGGAATATAGTGACGATAACCATGTTTTCATTACTGCTGATTCAGTAGAAGGTCATTATTTGTGGAGAGGTGAGAGCATGTTCATGAGCGGTGGCACTTTCCCCTTGGGATGGACTCGTAATTATGGTGAAGGTAGGGTTTTTGTAACGTTACTTGGTCACAATGGTCTCAGTTTTAAAAACCCAGAATTCCAAAGAATTATTTTGAACGGTGTTCAGTGGGCTGCCAGTTAAGTGTCTTCGCTACAATAAATTTACTAATTATTATTTAATCATAGCCGCTGCAATATCGTTACCATTTAGCGACTTATTGTTTTGAATTCCGCACGTTCAAATTCCTATACGATACTGAACCCAGTGTAGCCTGCAGAGGCTACCTTTTTGCATTCCTCATTATATTTGGAAAGACCGCCTGCGTATGGCATAAATATTCGCTTTTTACCTGGCACATTGGCTCCGACATACCAGGAATTGCAGGTGTATCTGAGGGTGCCTTGGGCGATTTCTTCAACCTGATTTGTCCAATCAATTTCTGCTTCTTTAGTAGCTTCTATTTCTTCTTTACCCAGGCTTCCTATGTATGTAATACAGTCTGCTATCCAATTTACGTGTTGCTCAATCGACGTTATCATATTGGACAGAACTGAAGGACTTCCTGGTCCGGTAATTGTAAACATATTTGGAAACCCTTCTGTGGATAAACCGAGATATGTCATGGGACCATTTTCCCATTTTTCTCGGAGACTAATTCCTGATTTTCCCCTGATATCTATTGCAAGGAGTGCGCCTGTCATCGCGTCGAATCCTATAGCGAATATAATACAATCGAAACTGAAAGTTTTATCGGTGGTCTGTAGACCGTGAGGAACGAGGCGTATAATCGGTGTCTCATTGACGTCAATCAGGCTGACGTTTTCTCGGTTATAGGTTTCATAATAATTTGTGTCAACACAGATACGTTTGCACCCTATCGTATTCTTTGGGGAGAGTAATTCAGCAACAACAGGATCAGAGACGATGCCACGGATTTTGCGTCTAACAAATTCTGCTGCTGTGTTGTTAGCATTTTCGTCCGTACCAATGTCCATATATGCCGTTGTAATCCCAGTTCCGCCGTACTCCCACCTGTTTTGATACTGCTTATCTCGTTCGTTCTCTGAGACATCAAAAGCATTTTGAGTACCGATCTTTAGATAAGATATCCCTGACTGACTTTCCCTTGCTTTTTCTCTAATGGAGCTATAATTTCTCTTTACAGTATCGATCTCATTAGTTTCTAAGGGACGGTTGTGGGCAGGAACCGAATAATTGGGTGTGCGCTGGAATACTGTTAAATGTTGGGCTTCTTTTGCAATGACAGGTATCGACTGAATAGCTGAAGAACCGGTCCCTATTATGGCTACTCGTTTTCCCTTAAAATCCACCTTTGTGTGCGGCCATCTTCCTGTTGTATACCATTCTCCTTGGTATGAATCTAACCCCTCAAATTTGGGAACATTAATGGATGAAAGTGTTCCTGTAGCCATAACACAATATTTTCCTCGATAGACATCCCCAGAGGTTGTCGTTAGAATCCATATTCTATGCGTCTCATCGTAATTAGCAGATTCGACTCTAGAATTGAACCTGATGTAACGTCTTAAATTGAAGCGGTCAGCCACATGATCGGCGTATTTCAGGATATCTGACTGCGTCGAATATCTATCCTTCCATTCCCACTCCTGTTCCAGTTCATGTGAAAAAGAAAATGAATACTCCATACTTTCTACGTCACATCTGGCACCCGGATATCTATTCCAATACCATGTCCCACCCACACCAGTTGCCTCTTCAAGGGCAAGAACTTTCAATCCGAGTTGTGTGAGTTTGTAGATCATAAACATACCGGCAAAACCGGTACCGACCACGACCACATCCCATATGGCTGTTTCTTTAACATCATTCATGTTACGGGTTAACTCCATAATCAAGAGTTCTGAAATAACTGAGAATCAGTGTTAATTATTACTTGATTTGAGGACAAATGTAAAGAATCTTTGATGCTAACCTGCGTAAAAAACTCATGGTGGATAAAAATAGCGGATAAAGCTCGTAATTCTGTAGAAGATCTGTACAAGAATAGATTATAGGCTTTAAAGATATTTGGTTGAAGATACAGAGTGACCTCTAACGAATTATATGACTATGTCAATCGAATACGATCGGTATTTGGCGTGAATTTCACAACAGGAATTATTCGTGAAGTACGAGTCTGATATTTAGCGAAAGGCGGATAGTATTCTACTAATTTTTCCCAAAATCTTTCTCTTTCATGTCCAGGTAGTTCGGATGCTTTTACTGGAAAACTGCACGTGCCCAGTTTTATTTCCACAAGACTCTTGTGGCGGAGATTGAGAAACCAATCCGGATGTTTATCACTACCTCCAAATGAAGCAGCACAATAGTAACTATTCTGATATTTGATATAAAGTAGCGGGGTATGTCGGTTGACGCCCGTGCGCTTCCCTTTGGTAACTAGAAGGAGCATTTCGAGATTCAAGAGTTTATTCATCAGGCGACCCTTACTAAGACGCATAACAGATCTGTGAAAATGGCTGAACCAGACTATCGATTTGAGACGTAATCTATTAATCATTTGACATCATAATACTCAAAAACTTCGTGTCTCTTACCGGTGGGAATAAAGCAGGCACCGGAATACTTGTCATAAATGTGTAATATCCTTATCACTCCCGGTTTATAGTCTCAATAAAGGGGACAAATGCTTCAGTTGAGATGAGTGTTGTGCCATGATAGAATTGCTCGAATTCGATCCTGTCGCGTAGGGCATGATCTCCATCGATTAAATTTCCCTATACCGGTTAACGGTGGCTTTAATATTACCATAAGGAAGCATGATATATGGCAGCATATGACAGGACAGTTGTGGTTCTTGGAGCAGCGGGTAGTGTCGGCTCTGAGGCAGTACGTCAACTGAGTAAACGTGGCTTTTTCACCAACATCATTCTCGCTGATCTGAATATTGACATTACGCAAGGTCTTGCTCAAGAGGTTGGTGGTAAAGCAATAGAAATAGATGTGACGGATGAACTGGCACTTAAGAATTTAATAAAACAGGCTAGTGTTGTTCTTAACGCAGCCGGGCCTTTTTTTCGTTACGGAACGCAAGTTATTCACTCTGTAATAGAATCTAGGATTCCTTATGCTGATGTAAGTGATGAAGAGGAACCGATCTTAGAACTCTTTTCAACCAGTGACATTGACAAAATGGCTAAGGACGCTGGTGTTCCAGTGGTTGTAGGATTAGGAACCAGTCCTGGTCTTACTAACATATTGACACGCCACGGGGCTCGGGAATTCGATACCGTCGACTCAGTGCAAATAGCGTTAGCGACCGGTCCATGGACACGAGGGCAAGCTGTATGGGCTCATCATTTGCATGCCCATAGCGGGGAGACTACCATTTACCGAAACGGAGACTGGATTCAGGTACCCGCCATGTCTGAGGAAGAAGTGATCACATTTCCTTGGCCACCAGGTAGGGGTCAAGTACATATCGTCTCACATCCAGAGCCACTGACACTGCCTCGTTTTTTTCCGGGCATACAGGAAGTAGTGTTTAAGCTGGGGCATCCCGAATATGTCAACCAACTATATAGGGATCTGGCCCGATATGGGTTAACCAGTGAAACGCCTGTGGATTACGGGATAGGCAAGATGTCACCTGCGGATTACGTTGCGGCCTACCTATCCACAGATCAGGCCGACGAGGTGTTTGGATTTAGTAACCTGAAACCGTATTCAGTACGCCAAATCCGTATTGCTGGTCAGCGTGATGGTAGACCTCTTAATTTACGATATCAGGTTGCTATGAAAGGTGGACCGATTGAAACGGCACTACCGTTGGTGATAACTGGTGAGTTGCTTGCTGATGGTTTGATATCACCAGGGTTATTACCCCCTGAGGCTTTAGATCCCGCTCCCTTTTTACGTGCCTTTCCAGAACTAGGAGCGCGGTCTTGGCTTATACGTGAAGAAGAACCTTCTGCTTTGTCTTGAAACCTATCTAGAAAGAGGGATAGGACTAGCTGTGAGGCTACTCTAATAATTACGAAGTGATCATAATATGTAATCTAGACTTTTTTTCCTGTGAATGCATAATATGTAGTAGTAATACAGGTTGTGTTTATAAAACTATCTTTTATTCAAGGAGACGTATGCCTCCAGCTCTAGTCCTTTCCGGGTTGACCAAAATGTTCGGCAAAGTCCGTGCGCTTGATGCATTGAACTTGACGCTTGAAACTGGTTCCATTCATGGGTTTGTGGGGCCTAATGGAGCTGGAAAAACGACAATGCTGTCGATTGTTGCTGGACTTAAGCGGAAGACCTCCGGAGAAATAACATTCGGAGTACCGGCCCATCAAATGATGCTTATGCCAGATACTCCTGATTTCTTCCCACTTTTAACTGCAAGGGAAGTTGTGGATCTTGCACGATACCCATTTCGTAAAGTAGTAGACGAGGAATTTGTTCCAGCGATAATAAAAGAAGTGGGTTTAACAGACGCGATAGATCGGCGCGTTGGCGGATTTTCGAGGGGCATGAAGCAGCGTCTTGGGCTTGCTACTACTTTGATTGGACAACCGCAACTTATATTGCTCGATGAACCATGTTCAGCGCTGGATCCGATAGGCCGTAGGGAAGTTCTAGACACAATATCCCGATTAAAAGGGAAATGTACCGTCTTGTTTTCCACTCATATTCTGAGTGATGTGGAAGATGTCTGTGATTCTGTGACAGTGGTTAATGATGGGAAAGCTCTTTATGGAGGAAGCGTTAACGAGATTAGGAAAAGTGAAGGACAATCCTTTGAAGATGCCGTGTTGGCATTGCTTCAGCCCGATAGAGGTGCCAAATGAATTTGTGGAAAATGGAACTGATTCACCTGTCCCGTAGTTGGAGAGGTTGGACCCTGTTGACAGTATTCGTACTGGCTAGCGTATTGTCCTTAGTTATAGGTGTATTCATTGAACGTTCTAGCGGGCACTTTTCCTATGCAGAGGCCCTTGATTTATACATGATTTCTTCCATAGTAGGTACACTACTGTTCATTGGAATTGTCGTATCGTCCCTAGCCTTTGATGGTAATAAGGATTCATCAATATTCTTAAGAACTAGGTTTTCAATGAAGCAAATTCTTCTAACAAAGTTACTGTTCTATGTTCCTTTATCCGAAATCTTATTCTTTATGGGTTTTCTTTTAACTTTTATTGTGGGCCAGTTGATATTCGATTCATCCGATCATCTGAATCTTAACTGGTTCTTGTGGGGGATGCTCTTATATTTGATTTCCAGTCTTTTCTATGTAGCATTAATGCTGTTTACCTCATCTGTTTTCAGAGGTCCGGTTGCTTCTGTCCTATTGACATTGGCGGTATTCATAGGTGTTCCGATAATAGGGACCACTCTCATAACTGTGGAATTACTTATGCGTGGACTCATTCAAACACCACTAGCTCAATGGGAAACAGTTTCTTACGTAGCGAGAACGTTGCTTTGGTGGCCCGCGGCCCTATCCGATACTCAAGCATTTCTTAGCGTGACGGAGTCAGAAATACGGTCTGGTACCCTTGATTACTTTGGCAATTCATTTGAACTGGACGCACACTTCAGGCTCAAACCACTCGTTACTGCTATAGTCTCAACTCCATTCTTGGCGTTGCTTGCATGGCGCAGATATTCAAGAAGAGAGGTATAGTAGACGTGGACCTCGCCTGATTGAACTTCCTATCTCTTGAATACCACGTGATTCATTTCACTTTGAGTAGCGTATTTGATATGGGAATCAAAAGTGTTAAAGCTAGAGAGGTATTCTGACAATGGGCTCTTCTCTATTTCGGCATTTGTCTTTGATAAATTAACATCTTCCTGTTTCAGTTGGCATGAAGTACTACTCATGACAATTTTTCTCCAAATTCGTTTTGTAGTTTCTTCAGGAAATGATTCCGTAGATGAAAAGGGCTGTGGTGGAGCTGGGGGGACTCGAACCCCCTACCTCTTGAATGCCATTCAAGCGCTCTCCCAGATGAGCTACAGCCCCTCGATCTAAATATAGCAAATGATGGGGAGGTAGGCAAACACAAAGTAATTGATATAATTGTTGGAAATCATATGGTTTGAAAGTTATGTGTATAGGCATAAACAATGTATTTACAATTCAGCGAGGTTAAACTGGACTTCAAAATTAGCGTACACATTCCATGATAGGGAAGCGTTTCCACAACTTTGGGAATCACAACTGGTGGGTTTTCATTGCAATAGCTGTAGGCCTATTTACTTCTGTTGCCGATTTCGGCAGTTTGATAGTAGCCTTGCCGACAATTTCTGAATATTTCCGCACTGACCTTCCAACAACTCAATGGGTGTTAGTGGGATACTCATTAGCCATTAGTGCTTTGTTGCTACCCATGGGCAGGTTAGCAGATCTGGTAGGTCGTAAATCTATCTATTTGTTAGGATGTCTTATCTTCGTTATTGGAGCTGTAGCAGGCGGTTTCTCTCCAAATGTTGAATCTCTCATCTTCTTCAAGGTGATCCAAGGAATTGGGGCCAGTATGACTCAAGGTGTGGGGATGGCTATAGCTCTTTCCCATTTTCCAATGAGTGCTCATGGTAAAGTCCTAGGATTCCAAATTACAACAGTAGGAACAGGCAATATTCTAGGTCCACTGGTAGGTGGCGTAATAGTCGGTTTCCTTGGTTGGAGATGGATATTTCTATGTGTCGCCTTGTTAGGATTGCTTTCGATGTTAGTTGCCTTAGTGATAATTGATGAAGAACCTGTAATCTCTGAAAATAGAGATCGAAATTCATACGACTGGCTAGGTGCTTTTCTATCTGCTTGTATTCTATTGACGTTTCTTCTTACTATGACAAGCGTGGCTAGACTTGGTTGGTCTTCGCCAGCAGTAATTATTGCGTTATCTGTTTCGTTAATTCTCATAATCGTTTTTGTTTACAGGGAAATTAAGTACAGCGACCCGATGATAGACTTAAGACATTTCCAGAAAAGACAGTTTACGCTTGGAGTGGTTACGGGATTTACGTCCTTTATTGGTAATTCATCTGTACGTTACCTATTACCTTTCTTTCTTCAAGCTATATTGAAATTCACTCCACAAACTATCGGGATGATCATTCTCCCAAGCGCTGTAACTATGATATTGACGGGCCCTTTGAGCGGAAGATTGTCTGATAGATTTGGATATAAACCATTCACTTTGTTAGGATTGCTGTTATCAGCAGTGGGTTTGCTAATATTATCTTATTTAAATGAACAGTCCTCTCTTGTGCTTGTGATCTTTGGTATGGTTATTAATATGAGTGGAACAGGGATATTATATCCCCCCAATAATTCTTCAATACTTAGTACCGTAGACGAAGCTCAATATGGTGTGATGGCTGGGTTTGTTAACCTTTTCCGTAACGTTGGTAACATAATGGGGGTGGTTCTAACAACATTGATAGTAACGTCAGTTATGGATTCAATGGGGGTTGTTCCTAGCCTAGCTGCAGTTTCTGGTAATTCAGATGTGGGTGTGGGAGAGGCTTTTGTGAGGGGTATGCAAGTAGCATATAAGGTGTTGGCAGGATTAATTGGTGCAGCTATTTTAGCTTTTGTTCTAGACTGGTTCTCATTGAAAGTAAAAGGACATCTGGTGTAGATTCATAGTATGCAAGATTCTTGAGGGAAGGTCAATAAATACATAAGCAATACTTATTCACGTCATAATCTCACAATCGCATGAATTGTCTGAGCATGAGGGAAATAGTTTATGTATGTTAATATCCACTGTAATGCTAATCGGATTAGGAGTATATATTGTCGATTAAGAAAATATTAATAACCGGTGCGTCAGGCTACGTGGCAGCTCAATTGATACCAGCGTTGAAGGAGAAATACGAATTAGTACTGCTTGACGTTCAGAATAAGTCACTTGACATTCCTGATGTTCCACAGGTTCAGGGTGCTGATTTAACCGATCAATCCAGATCGAACTATGAACATTTTTTTAGAGGTGTAGATTGTGTAATACATCTTGCTTACAAGAGAAGGAAAGGACTAGGCTTAGATGATTTTTTCGTGGAAAAAGAGAACGTTAATATGGCCTACAACGTATTTCGTAGTGCCCTTGAAAACAAAGTGGCAAGGGTAGTTATGGCCAGTTCAAATCACGCTGCCGACTGGTATGAACATAATTTGATACATACCAGGAAAATGGATATGGTTGAACCATATTCATTAGCACTATCTGATAATTTCTATGGATGGGCTAAGGCAAGTTATGAACATTTGGGGTTTCTATTTGCAAATGGCGTAGCGGATTTCAATAGTGGGAAGGGTCAGGAATCACATGTAAAACCCCAGTATAATAGTCAAAGCATCGATGTGGTAATGGTAAGAATAGGGGCGCCCAGGGAAATACGGTTTACCCAGTACATGGGAGATTTAGATGCGTTCAAAAGAGACTTAGGTGCTTATTTGAGTCCTCGCGATATGTGTCAGCTTTTTATTAAAAGCATTGAGACATCTAATATAAGGAACGAATATGGAGTTCCTTGGTTAGTTGTGTACGGTATTAGCGATAATACCAGAGCTTTCTGGTCTCTAGTCAGTGCTAGAGAAGTGTTGGGTTACGATCCCGTAGATGATTCAGAAGTTAAATTCGTATCTGAAATACACCAGGCTTTCTCGGATGTCCCTCCTGAACAGCAAAAAGGAAAATTGGCAAATCTTTAATTACTGACATAGCTCTATTAGCATATGTCTGCTGTTCATTTTCTATGAAGACTCATTGCATTACCAGAACTTTGGTACGTTTTCCTCTTCTTTCGTCATCATTTCTAATACAGCTGGCTGACCTTTCATATTGGCATCGATACCACGTCTTATGGCGGGACCGATCTGATCAGGCGTAGTGACTTTTTCCGCATATGCCCCTAATCCTTCAGAGACTTTCGCGTAGTCACCACCCAGCTTATTACTTCCCCATTTTTCCGCTGCAAACGGGAAGTGGTCGTGATAATGAGTCATAACACCATTGTTCAATATTATCGTTAGGATTGGTATATTCGACCTTGAAGCTGTTTCAATATCCATGGCCGCCATACCGAATGCTGCGTCTCCCATAAAATTGATCACGTGTTTATCTGGCGCTGCTAGTTTTGCCCCCATAGCTAAACCTAGCCCATATCCTAACTGAGTGGATTTACCCCATCCAATATAACTCCTGGGTTTTACGGACTCCCAAAAC
>CAYSLK010000155.1:0-4922 GCA_964431885.1 uncultured Dehalococcoidia bacterium
TACTTCGAGGCGGCGCGGGCGGTCGGCTGCTCGCGGTGGCGGACGCTGGTGCGCCACCTGCTGCCCAACATCGTGCCGGTGCTCATCGTCATCTACAGCATCAACATCGGCGCGGTCATCATCAGCGAGGCGTCGCTGAGCTTCCTCGGGTTCGGTCTGCCCACCACGGTGCCGAGCTGGGGCGGGATGCTCAGCCGCGAGGGGCGCCAGTACATGGAGATGGCCCCGCGGTTGGCGGTGTGGCCGGGCCTGTGTCTGACGGTGGTGGTGTACTGCCTGAACATGGTAGGCGATGCGGTGCGCGATCTGCTGGATCCGCGGCTGCGCGGCGGTGGCGGCCGACTGGGTGCCTACGGCGCCAAGGCGAAGGCGGCGGCGAAGGCGGAAGCCACATCCTCGTCGAGCCTCAAGGCGCTCGAGTAGATGACCGACCTCAGCCAGCGCGGGGTCCGGTCGCCGTGCACGCGCCGGACCGCCGCACTCGTGGCCGCCGTATTACTGAGCGCCGTTGGGATCGGCGCGGCGCCCCGTGTCGCCGTGACGCCCCTCGGTGGCGAGCGGGGTGGTGGGCCGAGCTGCACCGGCGTGTTCGTGTCACAGTCGCTGCCGCACTCGGTGGAGCCGGTGCCAAACCTGCCGATGCCGTTCGACAGCAACGGCGCGGGCGTCGCCATCGCCGATCTCGACAGCGATGGCTGGCTCGACGTGGTGCTCGGCGGTCTGCACGGCCCGGCAACGGTGCTCTGGAACCGGGGCGGGCTCGGCGATCCGGCGTTCGATGCCGTCGCGCTCGAGCTCGCCGGCGCGCGCGCGGTGGCCATCGTGGACGTGGACGGCGACGGCCATCAGGACATCGTCGCCACGCGCACCGACGAACGTCCGCAGTGGCTGCGGGGCAGCGGCGGCCGCGCCTTCCGGATCGTGGACGACGAACAGTTCATCGCCCGCCATCCCATTTACTCGATGGCGTGGAGCGATCTCGATGGCGACCGAGATCTCGACCTCGTCGGCGCCACCTACGACGCCGAGTTGGAGCGATACGAGGCGATGGAGGCATACCGGAACTTCGTGAAGACGAACGTTTCGTCTGCCCGCACCCGGCAGCGGGGGGTCTGGTACTACGAGAACCTAGGGTCGCGCGACCGGCGCAGCCCGTTCGAGCAGGGCGAGTTTCAGTTGCGGGCACAGCGCCTCGCCGAAGGCGCGATGGCACTGGCCATCGTGCTGACCGATGTCGACGGTGACGCGCTGAGCGACATCGTCGTGGGCAACGACTACGACATCCCGGACAACGTGTTTCTCCGTACCCCAGACCCGATGCGCCCGCACCGGTCGTGGTGGCGCCCGGGCAGCCCGTTCCCGGTGACCACCCGCAACACCATGGGATTCGCTACCGGCGACGTCGACAACGACGGCCGGATCGAACTGTTCGCGGCGGACATGAGCCCCTACCGCTCGGGTGCGGACATCGACGAAGCCTGGGGGCCGCTGCTGCAACCGGGTGGAGCGGCGACCCCGGTCGGCGACGGCGTCCAGGCCGCGGCCAACGTGCTCCAGACCCGGCAGGAGGACGGCTCGTACGTGGACACGGCTGCCCGATCAGGGGTCGCCGCCACCGGCTGGAGCTGGTCGGTTCAGTTCGGTGATCTGGACAACGACGGCGACCTGGACCTGTACGCCGTCAACGGCATGATCGGCGACCCGTTCGACAAACTGGAGAACGCCGAGCTGGTCGAGGAGAACCAGGCGCTGCGCAACGTGGGTGGAGGGCGCTTCGTGGCCGCTCCCGAATGGGGGCTGGGCGCCACCGAGAGCGGGCGCGGCATGGCGCTCGGCGATCTCGACCGCGACGGCGACCTGGACATCGTGGTCAACAACTACCGGGCGCCGGCGCTGCTGTTCGAGAACCGCCTGTGCGGCGGGGCGAGCCTGCAGGTGGACCTGATCTGGTCCGGCACGGCCAACCGGTTCGCGATCGGCGCCTCGTTGCGGCTCGACACCGATGCCGCCGGCTACCGGCGCGACGTGCCGACGACCAGCGGCTACCTGTCGGGCAATCCGCCCCGAGTCCACTTCGGCTTCCCCGTCGGCGAGCGTCCGCGGCAGCTCACCATCCGCTGGCCAGACGGGTCCGAGGACGTGGTCGACGAGGCGGACGGCTTGGCAGCCGACACGCTGCTGACCGTCACCAGAGTCACCAGACAGGACGGTTGACACGATCCGCGTATGACACACTACAAATGGTGTCATGCCCGAGACCGGGGCGAGCGTTCACGCTGCCATCGCCCTACCTGTCAACCGGTGCTGACATTCGATGCAACGCGATGGTCCGGCTGCTGACAGGGCTGGGGTTTTCGGGACGGGACGGCAGGAAGCAGGGGCACAAGGTTGTCACCCACCCCGGGCTCGCGGCGCGTTCACGTCGGCGGCATTCTCTTGCGGCCACGGAAGAAACCCGAAGGTCAAACGGGTGTACGTGGCGAGCATCCGCTCGTTGCTTGCATCCTACGCAAACGACTTGCAGAAGTGGTCAGGAGGGCGGAAGTGACAGCGAGACCCAACCCGTATGCCTACAACATCACGGTTCGAGAGTGTGAGTTCGAAGGCGAACCGATGTTCGAGGCACGGGTCAAGGAGTTGCCGGACGTTCGCGAATATGCGGAATCCGCACAGGAAGCCTACGCTCTGGCCATCGATACCATCGAGACCGCCGCCGCGATGTTTGCCGAAACCGGTCGCCCCTTTCCGCTCCCCGCCCGGCCGCAGGATCAGTACAGCGGCACGAGCGCTTGAATACCGCGACGGCATGCCCCGTGCGGTGACCGCTCCGCGCGGCGGAGGGCGGTTTCGCGGTGGCGTGCACTGGATCGCCGGGCTGCTGCTGGCGGCCGTCGTGGCGGCGCCCCTGGCCGCGGAGCCGCATTCGGTCGCGCGGCAGTGGAACGAGTTGCAACTGCAGGCGATCCGCAAGGACTACGCCTTTCCCACCATTCACGCACGCAACCTCTACCACGTGTCGGTGGCGATGTGGGATGCGTGGGCGGCATACGACGACCACGCGCAGCCGGTCCTGGCCGACGAGCGGGCGGCGGCCGACGACGTGGCCGCCGCCCGCCACGAAGCGATCAGCTACGCCGCCTACCGCGTGTTGTACGCCCGCTACCTGGGCTCACCCGGCGCCTACCTCACCGTGCCGAAGTTCGACGAGCTGTTCGACTCGTTCGGCTACGACTACACCGACTTCCGGCTGCAAGGCGACGATCCCGCGGCGGTGGGCAACCGGATCGCCAAGCGCGTGCTCGACCACGGCTACGACGACGGCGCCGACGAGCTCGGCAGCTACGCGTTCGAGTACGACTACGCTCCCGTGAATCCGCCGCTGGTGGTCGCGAGTCCGGGCACCAGCGGCGTGCTCGATGCCAACCGCTGGCAGCCGCTGTCACTGCGCCTGCGCATCGATCAGGCCGGCAACGTGGAGCCGGGGGCGGTGCAGCGGTTCGTTGGCTCGCACTGGGGGCGTGCCACGCCGTTCGCACTCACCGCCGCCGATCTGGCCACCCCCGGCGTGTACCACGACCCGGGGCCGCCGCCCTACCTCGGCGGCGAGGGCAGCAACGCGTACCAGGAGGTGTTCAGCGAGGTGATCGGTTACGGTGCCACCCTTACCCCCGACGACGGCATGCTGATCGACATCTCCCCCGGCGCGCACGGCAACAACAGCCTCGGCGCCAACGACGGCACGGGGCATCCGCTGAACCCGGTGACCGGTAAGCCGTACGCCCCGAACGTGGTCAAGCGCGGTGACTGGACCCGGGTGATCGCCGAGTTCTGGGCCGACGGCCCCGACTCGGAACTGCCGCCGGGGCACTGGAACACGCTGGCCAACTACGTCACCGATCACCCGCTGCTGGAGCGGCGCCTCGGCGGCGACGGTGCCGTGCTCGACCCGCTCGAGTGGGACGTCAAGCGGTACGTGGCGCTGAACGGCGCCCTGCACGACGCCGCGGTCTGCGCCTGGGGCATCAAGGGCCACTACGACTACGCGCGCCCGATCACCGCCATCCGCCGCATGGCGGAACTGGGTCAGTCGTCCGACCCGGAACTGCCCGCCTACCACCCGCACGGCCTGCCCCTGCAGCCGGGGCTGGTGGAGATGATCACCGCGGCGAGCACCGCACCCGGCGAGCGCCACGAGCACCTGGCCGAATTCGCCGACGAGGTCGCGGTGCTGGCTTGGCGCGGCAAGCCGGCGGAGCCCGATTCCTACGGCGGCGTCGGCTGGGTGCGCGGCGTCGAATGGGTGCCCTACCAACGCGACAGCTTCGTGACGCCGCCGTTCGCGGGCTACGTGTCGGGGCACAGCACGTTCAGCCGCGCGGCGGCGGAGGTGCTGGCCCGCTTCACCGGCAGCGCGTTCTTTCCCGGCGGCCTGGGCGAGTTCGTCGCCCCCGCGCACAACTTCCTGGCCTTCGAGTCGGGACCGACCGAGCCGCTCACCATGCAATGGGCGACCTACTACGACGCGGCGGACGAGGCCGCGATCTCACGGCTGTACGGTGGCATCCATCCGCGCGTCGATGACCTGCCGGGCCGCCGCATCGGCGCCCTGATCGGCAGCGCCGCCTACGAGCGGGCGCAGACCTACTTCACCGGCACCGCGACTCCTGCGGCAGCCGCTCCGGACCGCGACTGACCGTCCAAGGTTATGTTCGATTCCGAACTCGACGGCTCACCGGCCAAGTATCGTGCATGGTCTCAAGGCCAGCGGGCGCTGTCTTCATAACTGATGTTACGCAACGCATCTAACATATTGAAATAACTTTATAAAATCAGTATTATTGTGTTTCTGCGAGTTTGGGTTCAAATTATTTTTACTAACAATTTCAGTAATCTAGGTTTTTTATCAAAAAGACAATCACATA
>CAYSLK010000156.1:0-10607 GCA_964431885.1 uncultured Dehalococcoidia bacterium
TACATACTGTCCAGATTGTTCAGACACATCTATGGAACCAACTTCCATAGTAACAATCTCGTCTTTAATCTTCACTTTCATTCTATTGAAATTTTCATGCGTAGAGGTTGAATACTTTACTTCTAAATCACTAATCTCCTCCCATCGTCTTATTGCGTCTATGACGATCTGAATACAATCATATTCACCTGTCATCGTTCCGTTTATACCTTCAGTGGCAAGAAGTATGGTTCCTAATATGTTTTGTTCTTCGCATATTGATCGCAGAGAGGATCTCTTCAACTCGAGATCCCTCATGGTAGCAAAATGATACAGAGATGCTACTGTTAGATCGGTGTATATGGGTTTATGAGTTTTCATTAGTTTGCTGTTACACGGGAGAAGGTCGTGGCGGAGGAATCCTGAAAAACGCTGCGAAGAACTTGTAACCACTTTTGTCTGCCTGCCTGAAACCCAGCCGTCTTCAAGCATACACGATATTGACCGATTACCAGCTATAAAAAGCTGGCGGGAGCGAGAGGGAGTCGAACCCACCGCCCCGACCGAAGGGCCGGGGCCAACGGATTTGAAGTCCGCGAACCCCACCAGGGACCATCCGCTCCCATCGTACTATAATTCCTTGGACGGAAATAACTGTATATCGTTGTTAATATTTAACCTGTTTTATGGAATCTACGCTTACACATACTAATGAAGAATGCGCGCATGTTCCCTTTAACCTAAATCAATATCTCATCCAGCTTCTTTTTCAATGTAGATTTTGGTACAGCCCCGACTATAGATTCGACGGGTTGACCTCCTTTAAAAATTAACATGGTAGGAATACCTCTGATACTGAAATTTGTAGCAGTTGCCGGGTTTGAATCCACATCTAGTTTGGTGAATTTTATTCGCCCGTCATATTCTTCTGCTAATTCATTAACTATTGGGGCTATCATTTTACATGGCGCACACCAGTCCGCCCAGAAATCTACCAGTACGGGTGTACTGGCTTGGATTACTTCTTGATCAAATGTATCGTCTGTTATATCTACTGGATGGGTCATTCATTCCTCCACAAGAGTGATTGATGCAGGAAACATCGGTCCTTATACAAACATTATTAGATATTCTTCCTACTTTAGGAAAGTCTATTTTAAGGAACCATAAAAATTTATTCTAGCCAAGAGGGCGTATGTTTTACCATAAATTCCCTTCTATTCCATTTTTCGTCTGAAGTCGGTAAAATCACCTATTATGTCGTCTGCTTCATTCCACCAAACAGTCCCTAATGTGAGCCCTTTTGGTACGTCAAATACCATGTAGCCTGTTGCTTGGAAGTTTCGTTCAAGTACGACTTCTCCCCACAATAAAGGGAGAAATTTCCCCTCCTCTGGCCCTGCAGATTCTAGCACATCAGCTTCTGCAAAAGGGTCTAATGCATAAATCCTGTCGCTTCTGCGATCTCCTAATTGGACTGATTCATTATCTATTAGAAGTGGTGTAATGGTGCTGGTTCGGTTTACAATGGTTATATTCACGAGAGCGAGATGCCTGTTACTTGCTTTAGGACGCATAATACGGTGTTGCCCTGCATTATCCATGAAGGCCATAGATTCAACTATAATTGGCTCTTCGAGGTGTATTTCCAAACTTCTTCCTTTGTATACTACTTTCGTGGGTTCGTCCTCTCCACATCCGGATACCATAAGGATGAGAGCAGATAGTATTGTGACTATCAAAAAGAAGTATGGATAGTGATTGAGATGCCTTCTTGATTGGTGGTGTAGCAACGATACAATCCTTTTTCTTTTGTTATTAATAACCTGATAGGTGACAAGACATATACATTTATTTTAACGTTGATAGCGAGGGCATGGATCTGAGTTTCTTTACTAAAGAAGGCAGAACCTCTAAAAGTTGTTCGACGTCCGACTCGCTATTGCCTCTGCCTAGAGTAATACGGATGCTTCCCTGAGCCAATTCAGCCATTCGTCCTATAGCTATGAGGACATGTGAGGGCTCTAAGGAGGCAGAGGAACATGCACTGCCACTGGATGCATATATACCAGAAAAGTCGAGACCTAGCAATATTGGCTCTCCCTCTACGTTCTCAAATGAAACATTAACATTGTTCGGGAGCCTTTTTGTAGGATGACCGTTGAGATATGCTCGGGGTATTTGTGCCTGTATTCCTTTAATAGTTTTATCCCTGAGATATACCAGGTTTGGCACAAGTCTTTCACGTTCCGAGACAGCAAGGTCTAATGCTTTAGCCATACCAACAATTCCCGGGACATTTTCTGTTCCCGATCGTCTTTGGCGTTCCTGACCACCTCCCATAAGTTGAGGTTCGAAAGGAGTTCCTCTCTTTATGAATAGGACTCCTGCACCTTTCGGTCCGTATATCTTGTGGGCTGATAGACTTAAAAGATCTACACCTAGCTCCCTAACGTTTACGTTCATTAAACCAGCTGCCTGAACGGCATCGGTGTGAATAACAATAGTTTGCTTGCGTTTTAAAGACTCGTGTTTAACTGATTTGACTATTTCTGAAATTGGTTGAATGGTTCCAATTTCATTATTCGCTAGCATTAAGCTAATTAATATAGTTTTATCTGTTATTGCGTTAATCACATCTTTTGGGTCTATCAGGCCGTATTGGTCGACAGGTAGGTAGGTAACGTCGAAGCCAAATTCTTCCAGCTGGTGACATGTGTGTAAGACAGCATGGTGCTCTATACTACTAGTAATTATATGGTTTCCCAAACGCTTCAAAGCTAAAGCTGTCCCTTTCAATGCTGAATTATCGGATTCAGTTCCTCCACTAGTGAAGACGATTTCGCTAATTCTAGCGCCTAATATTCTGGCTATGGTTTCACGAGACTCATCCACTGCTTTACGGGCTTCTTGAGCCAGTGTGTAGATACTGGATGGATTCCCATAACTATTGCTGAAATATGGCAGCATAGCCTGCAGAACTTCTTCTCGCATAGGCGTGGTTGCGGAATGATCCATATAGATTAACTTGTCTGCATAGGCCATAATACACCCTTAATTCTCGAGAACTTGATTTGTTGGCAATGGATGAGTGAAAACGAACGGGTATTATTTTAGCATGTACTTAATTAGGGTTCAAAGTGATTTTGTGGTCTGTCATACATCTTTCGGTCTTTTAGCATATCCTATCAGTTTGTATACTAGCTTGGCGGCGGTATAGGAGCAGGACTCAGATCCTTCGGAAGGGCTTAACTCAGTCACATCAAAGCCAATGATTTTCCTCTCATTTGAAATTAACTTCAGTAGATTAATAATCTCGTGCCAGAGCATTCCTCCTGGTTCAGGAGTCCCTACAGCAGACATTATAGATGGATCCAGAACATCAAGATCAATGCTTATATAGACTTGATTAGACAGGTGTCCGAGTATATCGGACGCTAATTTCGTAAGATCCACGGGACAGTTGGAGACCGTCCAGAAAAATACTGGGATTTGTTTATCCCTGATAAAAATTAATTCTTCTGTGGCACAGCTCCTTAATCCCACATGTACGATGGGGCATATTTCGTGAATACGCCGTGCTACTGAAGCATGTCCCCAGCAGGAACCCATAAAGTCATTTCGCAGATCTGCATGTGCGTCGAAGTAAAGTACCGAAACATCTGAGAATACTTCAGTGACTGCTTGAATTGCGCCCGTTGTGACTGTATGTTCTCCTCCTAGTATGACTGGGAATTTACCAGACTTAACAATGGGTAGGATAGTTCTTTTTACCAAGTCAACCATTGCTCTAGGTCCACTGATATCAGGCTTAATTTCTGGTCTGGTATGTATACCTATTTCAGAAATATCTCTATCTAATTCCAAATCAAAGTCCTCTAGATGTTTAGAGGCATTAATTATGGAGCTTGGTCCAAGTCTTGAACCAGTTTTATAAGATGTCGTGCTATCGTAAGGGAATGGTATGACAACGACTTCTGAAGTTGCTAAATTGGCCTCGTCTGGAGGAGTGTCCAAAAAAGTATTCCATAGCATAGGGATGTTTTCGGTTGAATCCCCATTTTTATCGAGCATCCCCCATCTCCGTACCAGTTATGAGTCCTACCCGTTCTTTCATCATGCCCGTATAGGCTTCTTTTTCATTCGAGTATTCTAGTCCTCTTTCGAGCGTCCAAACCTTAAGATCAGAGAGAGAGAATGAAGACTTTATATCATCTAAAGATCCATATGGATCAAATTCCTTACAAGAGAAAATATCTAGATTTATGTACCCTTTGTCAGGAAAAGTGTGAATACTAATATGACTTTCTGCGATAAGAACGAATCCTGAAACGCCCCAATCCTCAGGCACCTTACCGTGATAGGTGTAGGTTTGTGGGGGCATAATCTTTGTCATGCCTATCACGTCAGGATATCGGTCGAGGAAAGAGTGAATCAAATCCTCATCCATTAATTTACTGCGTGGGCCACCATATCCGTCGACTATAAGATGCACTTGTGCAATCCCGAAAACAAACTCTGTAAAGGACTATATTATACAGGTAGTAAAGGGTACCATCGTTAACAGGTATTAACAATACAGTTGAAGAATTTGCCTTATTTAGTATAAAATCTTATGTAAGCATGTTTAGACTGAATGTGTTTAGATACTTTCAGGGTCGATTTTGGTACGATCTTGAGAAGGCATATGAGCTTAATAAATATGATGGTTGAAGTTTGACGAATGATTGAAATAGAGAATGTTACAAAATATTATGGTGATTTTCCGGCGGTAACCGATATATCTTTCCGAGTTGAACCTGGTGAAATTCTGGGATTCCTTGGGCCAAATGGAGCCGGTAAAACTACTACGATGAAGATTATAACTGGATTCATGCCTGCATCGAGTGGCACAGTTTCTGTTGCCGGCTACGACATTATGACAGAGTCGTTGCAAGCTAGGAGACATATAGGATACTTGCCTGAAACAGTGCCGCTCTATACTGATATGACAGTTAGACTATTTAACTTTCATGGGTAAGATTCGAGGAATGTCGTCAAATGACAGGACTAAGAGAACCGATGAGGTAATAGATATTTGCAGATTGGGCGATTACCGAGACTCCCATATCAGTAAATTGTCTAAAGGCTTTAGACAGAGGGTCGGGATAGCACAGTCGATAATTCATGAACCGGATGTCCTAATATTGGATGAACCCACGATTGGTATCGATCCCATTCAGGTGGTTGAGACTAGGCAGCTCATCAAGGACCTGGGAGATGAGCATACTGTAATAATTAGTACCCACATTCTTCCAGAAGTGAGTATGATATGTGAGAGAGTAATTATCATTCATGAAGGCCAGATAGTAGCTGTCGATAAACCTGAGAACTTGGCTAACAGGCTTAGAGGCGTAGAACGAATTGAATTGGATGTGAAAGGTAACAGACGTAAAGTGCTGGACGAAATTCTATCCGTAGAAGGCGTTCAGGACGTTGAACAGTCAGACACTCTTGGTGAAGGTGTTTTTAGCTATTTAGTTGAAGGTGATGTAGGTACGGAGACTAAATCTAAAATTGCTTCGGCTGTGATACACGCTGGTTGGGATTTGCATAGACTTGAATCCATTGGAATGAGTTTGGAAGAGATATTCTTAAGATTGACAACAAATGAGGAGGCTTCCAAGGTTGAGTAACGCGATAGCTATAGCTTTGAAGGAGTCGAAGTCATATTTTGCAACGCCGACGGCTTATATTGTTGGGGCAATGTTTCTAATACTTACCGGCATATTCTTCGTCTTTGATATAACGAGGCCGTTTGCTGATGCTAGTGTACGTGGTTTTATAACGTGGGCCGCATTCTTTGTTATTTTCCTTTCACCTTTGTTGACAATGAGATTATTAGCGGAGGAACAGAAATTAGGTACACTTGAACTTCTCCTAACCTCTCCAGTGAAGGATTGGGAGGTTGTGATGGGGAAATACATAGCAAGCCTATTCTTCCTTTTGGCTACCATAGCTTTCACAGTTTACTATGTATTCTTACTTTATGTGTTTGGGGATCCGGATACTGGTCCCATATTAAGTGCGTATCTCGGACTGTTTTTCTACGGTGCGGCTAGTTTATCAGTTGGTCTTCTGGCTTCATCTCTTTCGAGTAATCAGATAGTATCAGCGGTTGTAGGGACTGCCGTACTCTTAATTCTTTCCAACGTTGACCGTGTGGCTAATCTGGTAGAAGGAGTCACTGCCGATGTCTTGAATGAAGTATCTATGAATACCCATTTTCTTGATTTTACCCGAGGTATTATAGACACTAGTCACGTAGTTTATTACCTCAGTATAACTGTGGTGTTTCTTTTTCTAACAGTTAGATCATTGGAAACTCGTAGGTGGAGATAAATATTGGAAGAACGTCATTTAAATAATAGAGGAGAAAGTTTCTCTGAAATTTTTCTAAGATCTATTCGTTCTACGGGATTTTGGAGTGTTATTGCCGGTTCAGTTGGTTTATTTGCTGTGATAGCTGGCGGTATAACCTTTTTCCTAATTGAAGAAATAAACGATTTTGCTATATCAGTTGTCATTATCGGTATTATACTTGCCCTTGTGGCTCTGATTCTTTCTCCTAGGGCAGTAGCTATGTATATGGCAGGACGCCAAGGGCGCTATGGATCAAATGTCGCTATTATGGCGGTGGCTTTTTTATTGATTATTGTACTAGCAAATTTCCTTCTTTACCGTAACGGTGCTCGCTTTGATATAACAGCTACTAGAGTGTTTACTCTCGCTCCGCAAACGGAACAAATCCTCGATAACCTAACAGTTGATATTAGAGCTAATGCCTTTTTCGCTCCCAACGATCCAACTGCTAATCTACAGAGGCAACGTGCGGAAGATCTATTGAATGAATTTCAACGTCAAACTAATAGATTTAGTTATCGATTCATAGACCCTGATTTTAATCGAGGCTTGGCTCTACAATATGCCGTTGAACAACATCCATTGATCGTGTTTGAAGACATGTCTACTGGTAAACAGCAGGCTATAAACATCCTAACTGAACAGAATTTCGTTACTGGGATACTAATTTCTACAGGTGTAGAACAGAAGAAAGTTTATTTTCTTACCGGACATAAGGAACGTTCTATAACGAGAGATCCGGTTAGTGGCGAGACAGATCCTGAAGGTTTGGATTCAGCATTAACTGGCATGCAGAGAGATAATTA
Organism: uncultured Dehalococcoidia bacterium; assembly: GCA_964431885.1. Classification (GTDB taxonomy): domain Bacteria; phylum Chloroflexota; class Dehalococcoidia; order Lucifugimonadales; family CAUZEB01; genus CAUZEB01. The sequence goes on from CAYSLK010000156.1 coordinate 7,188, forward strand.
CGCTGTGCGTCCCCTCAATTTAAAGCAACGAGGATCAGTGCCTGAGGACGCAGCAGTAGTGCTAATAGCCGGTCCTAAAATGGATTTGGAAAAAGGTGAGAAAGAAGCCTTGTCAGACTACATTAAGAGCGGAGGAAGGATTCTGGCCTTGTTTGACCCGGACATTCCGGAAATGGAATCTGAGGGCGAAAACGAAAAGTCAAAAAAAGAAAATGTAAATTCGGGTATTCCACCGACTTTTGCTGAATTGGTAAGTCAATGGGGGATTAGACTTGGGACTGGTAGAGTGGCTGATGCGGTCAGTAACGTCAGCGGAGAAATGCTCACCCCTTTGATGCAAAGGGCTAATGCTCAATATTTTTCGAGCACTGATATACAGATCACAGACCGTTTGGATGTAACTTTCTTTCCTGAAGCTACCTCGGTTGAGACAATATTGCCTTTAGAAGATATGCCCCCGACAATCAGATTCGTACCGCTTGCTTTCACAACTCCGGCTAGCTGGCTTGAGACAGACCTGGAAACAGTAAATTTGAATCCTGGCGTAGAGCGCCTTGGACCATTTGCTGTTGCAGTGGCTCTTGAAGCCAGTGGTACAGTCAATGAGCAAGAGAGGCATAATTTGGCCAAATTTGTTATATTTAGTGATTCTGATTTTGCGAAGAATCGATGGTTCGCAAGCACACAGAATTCTGATTTCTTTCTAAATTCGGTTAATTGGCTAGCCGAAGATCACGACCTAATATCTATCAGACCTACCATATACCCTACACGTACTTTAGTTGTAAATTCCCGAGAGAGGGATTTCATTAAATGGTCGAGCTGGCTCTTCCCACCTGCGATTATGCTTGTTTTAGGGTTCGTTGTCTGGTGGAGGCGGCGGTAGATAGCTTATGAGAGTTAGGCAGACGGCATGAGTTTACGTACGACAATTGCTTTAATTGTGGTAGCATCCTTCGTCGCGGTGCTTGCCTATGTAAACCCGTTTGACTCGGATGAAACCCGAAAGCCCAAACCCCCTTGGTTTTATCAAATTGCTATGGAAGATGTTGAAGAGATTGAGGTCACGACACGTGAAAATAATGTTACCTTTCTCAAACTAGATAAAAGAACATGGGTATTTGAAGATCCAGAGGGTATACCTCCTAGTTATTACCGGTGGGGAGGTATTACGCTATTGCTAAGCGGGCCACAAACTCGCAGGGATTTCTCTGAAGATGTAGAACATAAATATTTTCAGATTACCACGCAAGACATTGAGGATCCAGCAGAATTCGGTTTAGATGATCCCAAAGCTACCGTCCATCTGAAATTAACTATGGATAGGGAATTGCTTTTCAAACTTGGTGACTCTACCACAGACGGGGAACACATATATGGTCAAGTTGAAGGATTCCCACAACTCTTCATAATAGCGGATATATGGGGTAAAGTTATAAGTCGTTTGGCAGACGAAAAGCCGTATCCTAAGTGGTATGTGAAACGTGATCCTTCTATTATTAGGGGTCTAAACGTGTTTATGGGAGACGTCACGTCAGTTGAAACTCCATTCGTGCATTTCTATTTAGAAGAAGATGATGGAATTTGGTATGCATGCGAAAATTGTTCGGATGACAAAGAGAAAATTCGACCAGTAGATACCAATCGCTGGCAGGAAATTCTTCCTATGTTAAGCAGGCCTACAGAAGTAAAAGTCGCCGTATATAGGGTTGAAGACAGGGATTTCGAAGAATGGGGGATTACGGATGATTCTTTTGGAATAGAAATCACATTCGCTGAAGTTCATGAGCAGGCTGGAAGGAAATACGATATTATCGGAGGTCTTCCAATACGATTAGGAAATAAGACTGAGGATGGCGACTGGTATTATGCGATTCATCAAGATGATGAGCAAGTTGTTAAGCCTGTGTTCCTTATTGGTGCGGAATGGGTTGACACCTTGCTGGGTCTTCATGCCGATATTCCCTATGCCCCTGAGACAGAGAATACAGAGACGGAGAGCTCAGACTGAACCTCGGTCGGTAAAAGCTTAGTCATAGGAAAACCTTTGTTGGAAGTACGTTACATAGCCCTTCTTACGTAATTCTTATAGATTACAATGTAAATCTTCTGTGTTTTCTAAAAAGGATTAATCCTTACTCAACACGTTTAAGGTCAATTGCTCTAATCACACAATTTAAAGCAATCCTTTTTCTCATAGTCATTTTTATTAATCTCTTCCTTTGAAGTCGCATTTTTATACCAAGAGCATTACTGGTATGGTTAGTACATGAATTCTCGAACCCTTAAGATACAGGACTCAGGTCAAAATTCTGATCAAAAGGATGGTCTACATGAAAGCTGAGATAATGGCCATTGGAACAGAGCTTTTAATGGGAGAGCTTGTAGATACTAATTCTACCTATTTAGCATCAGAATTAGCTAAGATTGGTGTTGAACTAAGCAGGATAACAAAGATCGGGGATAATCCTGATCAACTTCGTGAAGTACTTGATAGTGCCTGGAGACGATCTGACGTAATTCTTACTATAGGTGGATTGGGACCAACATCTGATGATCTAACAAGAGAAACTATAGCTAAAGTGTTAGATGAAGAAATGTTTGTTGAAAATGAACTTCTTAAACATTTAGAGAGTTTGTTTGCTGGTCGAGGTTATCCTATGCCAGAGTCGAACGTGAAACAGGCGACATTAATACCTTCCGCATATTCAATCCCAAATCCATTAGGTACAGCGCCTGGTTGGTTTGTTGAGAAGGACCAACAAATAATTGTTGCTATGCCCGGCCCCCCTCGGGAATTACAGGGTATGTGGAACTCGGAAGTGAAATCGATGCTGAAAGAAAGAAATCAAGGTATTACCATTCTCACAAAAACATTTAAGACTTTTGGTATAACCGAAGGTGGTCTTAACGAACTGGTATCACCTCTATTTGAGAATCTTAATCCTTACCTTGGTATATATTCAAAGTCTGATGGCATTCATTTAAGAGCTATCGCATCGGGACCCAACGAAAATGCAGCGGCTGAATTATTAAGGCCAATTGAAAGAGAAATCAGAATTACTGTTGGTAAGGCTATTTGGGGCATTGATGATGAAACTCCCGAAGGTAAAATGGCTGAATTTCTTAACAAACAAGGAAAATCCGTGGGCATAATTGAATCTTTTACCGGAGGCCTTTTGATAAGTACTCTTGGAAACGTTCCTGACAGCGGAAGCTTTATGAAAGGAGGAATCGTTTTGTACGACTCAGAATCATATAGGTATTACGGTGTGGATGATTTGCTAATAAAGGATTATGGGATTGTCAGTGCGGAAACAGCCGAGTCAATGGCGATTGGAGCAAGAGTTCATTTCAGTACAAAATTTGGTATCGGTATCACTCCTAGCAGCCTCGACGTTGTCAGCGATCACAAAGCAA